>JAUVVL010000271.1 GCA_030604635.1 Desulfobacteraceae bacterium | reverse complement strand
AGGTAAAATTTGCTATTTTGCTGTTCTTTCTTAACGCTCTCTAATACACTCAAACAGTGACCCACTTTAAAACCGGATCACCTGAATGCTTGTGGAACACGTTTTTCAAAAAGCTAAATTAATACAATAGTTTTTAAAACTGTAGCTAACTGTATGACAACTGAAAATAAATCAATTTCATTCGGGAGTTATCTCAAGACAATAAGGATTGACAAAGGGATCGACCTCGAAGATGTTTCAAGGAAAACCAAGATTAGAATGGATAACCTTCTTCTGATTGAGAAGGAAGATCATGCAAGGCTCCCTGATGAGGTTTATGTAAAAGGGTTTTTGCGTGCTTTTGCAAAAGCGATCGGCGCTGATGGTGATGAGACTGTTCGGCGTTATCTGAGAAGTCTCCAATTTTTTCAAAAAGCTACCGGGGGTGACACTGGTTTTAAAAAAAACGGTAAAGCGTTTTGGATTCGCATCCTGGTGTCTCTGGTAGCAATGGCGTGTATTATTGTTGTAACTGTTTTTATGATACCCTCTTTTCAAGAACAGCACACAACCGACAATAAATCTGATCAGCCTGTGGCCAATGAGAATAATCATGATGTCGCCGTCAAAGATCCGCAGGGCACGGAGTCTAAAGATGATGTTGTAGATGAGCATTATGAGAGCATATCGGAAAAGCTATTACTGAAGATCAATACCATCGAAGATACATGGATAAAAATAATAATAGATGGCCAAAACCGAAAGGAATACAGCCTACATCCAGGAGATCGCCTGGAGCTTGAAGCATCAAAGGCGTTTAACGTCCTGATCGGCAATGCCACCGGCATACAATTGACTTTGAACGGAAATCCTTTAAATGTTCCGGGAAAGAGCGGACAGGTTGTAGCTGTTCAGATTCCATAAACAAACAGACAGGTAACGTAATATGCAAGGTGACCGCAGCAAAATATTTGTTGACAGCATTAAGAGATTGCTAAGAAGGGATGCTACAACCCATCTCTGCAAGATTGTGAACAAGACACATGCGGCAGACCTGTCCGTGGTATTCCGCTCTTTATCAGTTTCCGACCAGCGTAAGCTCTTTGACTTGATAGAGGACATCGAACAAAAGGGTGAGCTTTTCAGCGAGCTTGATGAAGATACCTTCATGGCCCTGATTGAGGGAATGGATCTGGATAATATAGTTGAAGTTCTGGAGCACATGCCCACCGATGATGTTGCCGACCTGATCGGGCGGCTGCCCGATGAAATGTCTGATGCTATTCTGGAAAGGATGAAAGAGAAGGATTCCGAAGAGGTTGAAGGCCTGCTCCGTTATGGCGATGATACTGCCGGCGGCATCATGGTTCCTGATTTTATAGCCTTGAGAGAGGATGCAACCGCCAGGGAAGCCATCGAGTCGCTCCAGAAAGAACACCTGGATGTTGAGATGCCTTTTTATCTTTATGCTGTTGATGAATATGGCAAACTGGTGGGCGTCAGTTCTTTGAGGCAGCTGGTTGTCGTTCCACCCGAATCACCCCTTAAAGATTTCATGACAACTGACGTATTTTCCGTTCAGACCAGCATGGACCAGGAAGAGGTGGCAAAAATAGTTGCCCGTTATAATATTTTGGCCGTGCCGGTTGTAAATGAAACAAACCAGCTGGTGGGTATTGTCACGGTGGATGATGTTATTGATATCTTCAGAGAAGAGGCTACTGAAGATATTTTGAAAATGGCCGGTGTAAGCGGCGAAGAATTTGTTGAAACACAATCGGTTGCAAGAAGCACGAGGATTCGCCTGCCGTGGCTGTTTGCCAGCTGTATCGGCGGCATCATTGCATTTTTTATTATTGGCCACTTTGAAGGAAGTTTAAGAAAGCTTGCATATCTTGCGGCCTTTATCCCTGTCATTATGGGGATGGGCGGAAATATCGGCACCCAGACCTCTACCATTGTCGTGCGGGGCCTTGCAACCGGGCGCCTCAACATAAGAGATACCTGGTCTGTAGTTCTCAAGGAGCTTGCCATCGGTTTTATCCTGGGCGCGGTGTATGGATTTCTTATAGGTATGGTTGCCCAGCTCCGATACAGCACGATACAGGTTGCCATATCAGTTGGGCTTGCTGTGATAAGTTCCATGTCTGTTGCTGCTCTGGTAGGCTCTCTGGTGCCTATGGGATTTGCAAGGATAAATATCGATCCTGCTGTAGCAACCGGTCCCTTTGTGACCACAGCGATTGATATTATCAGCGTTTATTTCTATTTTGAGATCGCCACAACCCTCCTGGGTATATGAACAGATGTCAAGCTTTTCCACGCCTGCCATCATGCTCCGCCGCATCGATTTTGGAGACTATGATCTTATAATTACGTTTTTTACATTACATAGAGGCAGGCTCTCTCTCATTGCAAAATCCGCCAAAAAGAGTACCAAACGGTTTATAGGAGTTCTGGAACTCTTTTCGGTATTAGATGTGGTATACAGTACTGGTCGGCGTAAAGGTCTTCCTGTTTTGCAGGAAGCAACATTGAAACAGCCTTTTTCCGGAATCAGGTTGAATATAAAAAAAACAGGCTATGCCAGCTACTGGGCTGAATTGATTAATGAATGGATGGAAGATGGTCAAAAACACTCCCAGCTTTTTCACCTGTTTCAGCACGTTCTTGGGGAACTCGATCATGGCCGTACATCCGAAGAGGCACTTTCAATCCTGTTTCAGATGAGGTTTATGACAATAGCCGGCCTTGGGCCAAATTTAAGGCACTGCACCATCTGCCGGATTGAAATGGAGAAGATAAAACAGACCAGGCTTAATTTTAATCTTGAAAAGGGTGGGCTTATATGTGACGTGTGTTCATCTGGAACTTTACGGAAGATATATCTTTCAAAAGGAACCATTAAACAACTTTTGTGGATCGAAAGCGGGGATTTAGCTAGAGCCGTTCGGATCAGCTTTACTTCTCAAGCTTTAAAGGAAGGCCTGGAATTTTTGGAAGCATTTGTACCTTATCATTTGGGAAAGGAACCCCGGAGCCTGACATTTTTGCGGGAGATAAGGGGATAAAAGTTAATCTTAAACTCGAAATCCGAAGCTCGAAACAATACAGTTTAACCCATAAATATGCGTAGCAATCTGAAAAAGATCCTTGAAGCACAGCTGATTGAGGCCTCGGCTCCGTGCAGGATCGACATGGGCGGTACGCTGGATATCAGCACTTTTTATTATCCGCTTAGGTACCTTTCACCATGTACTGTTAACTTGGCAATGGGCTTGAGAACCCGTGTGCGCCTTCTTCCCTGTGATAAGGGCATGGTAAAAGTTTCTTCAAAGGGGTTTGAAAGCGCGGAATATCCTCTTGATAAAGCCCCCTTTGATCATCCATTGGGACTTATGTTTGCAATCGCAGCCTATTTCAGAGCTGAAGGCGTTCATATCGATATTGACTCTTCATCACCCCCGCGCAGTGCGTTGGGGGGGTCATCTGCGGCGGCAGTGGCGCTTGTTGCGGCATTTTCAAAAGTTTTCGAGCAAAAGGGTGTAAAACCGCTTTCCAGACAGCAGATCGTGGTACTTGCCCAGGCGCTGGAAGCAAGTGTGGCCGGCGTGCCGTGCGGATTCCAGGACCAGCTTGCTGCCGTGTATGGCGGCGTTAATGCATGGTACTGGCAGGCAAGTAACGAAAAAGCTTTATTCAGAAAAAAGACCATTATTAAAAAACAATCCTTTAAGAATTTTAAACATCACCTGTTGCTGGCATACTGCGGCGTTCCGCACGAGTCAAAGGATATTAACAAAAAGTGGGTACAGCAGTTTCTTTCAGGCAAGCACCGTGAACTTTGGGCTGAAATCGTTGTATGCACCCAAAAGTTTGTTGAAGCTATTAGTAACCGGAACTTTAAAGACGCGATAGCGTCAATGAACAGAGAAATGGCCATCAGGAGAAAGATGACACCGGAGGTTCTTAATGCTGTGGGAAAACAGCTTATCGGTTCTGCCATGGGAAACAACTGCGGCGCAAGAATCACGGGCGCCGGCGGCGGCGGTTGTATTTGGGCGCTGGGCGAAGTCGAAAATATTGACAGATTAAAGGGTATATGGGAAAGAGTTCTTTCAAGTAGAGAGAGTGCCCGCCTGCTTGATGTAAAGATAGATTCTGAAGGGGTGTTGTGCAGCGCAATTGGTTAGATTGGCTTCATGTAACTTCTCAATAAGTGATGGTAAATAAGATGATAAAAGCCCCGCCCACTGATAATAAAATATAAAAAATCTGGAACTCGCATGTAAGTGAGCCTAAAGAAAAAACAGTAGCCAATCCTTAAATACCAACTGTTTAATGGCTTCAATCATATGTTAAAAGATGAATCGTGTTATTAGCT
>JAUVVL010000164.1 GCA_030604635.1 Desulfobacteraceae bacterium | reverse complement strand
TTAAAATTAACGATTTCGTAAAAAGTCAAAATTGCGATGGCAAAGTAATCCCGCCTGGGCGGGACCAAATTCAAGGCGCGCGAATTTTGTGTCATCCCGCTAACGCGGTACCCGAAGGGTGCGTACTAAGCGTACGCTGCAATGGCAACGAAATGAAGCGCAACGCAGTCCCGCTCAAGCGGGATTTACGAAGCCATCTTTTTTATAAAAAAATAAACACGGTTCCTTTGATGTCAAACCCTTTCAAACTGGGATGTGATGAAGATAAGCTATAGGAATTATATGTTCATGGAAATTTTAGGTTGATGTATTTCCCTTTATCATCTATCACCTAACCTTAATCCGCAGGCGGAGAACCAAGCAGCTTTTAAACAATCTTGAAGGAGGCTTAATTTGTTAGGCACAATTGTCAATACCATAGCAATTATTGTCGGCAGTTTATTGGGTCTTGTTTTTAAAGGCGGTATTCCTAAAAAATATAATGTTACCATTATGCACGCCATCAGCCTTGCTGTAATATTGATAGGTCTTAGGATGGCCTTTAAAACCGATGGGATATTATTGGTTGTTTTCAGCCTGGTAATAGGAAGTTTAATCGGAGAGTTATTAAGAATTGAAGACAGATTGGAGAATTTTGGCAAATTACTGGAAAAAAGGTTTTCTAAGGCAGGGAATGGAATAGCAAAAGGTTTTGTTGTTGCCAGTTTAATTTATTGCGTAGGTTCCATGGCAATAGTAGGCTCATTGGAAAGCGGACTTTCCGGAAACCATCAAACCTTATTTGCAAAATCTGCCCTGGATGGCTTTTCTTCTATAATTTTTACCTCTTTATTTGGAATCGGCGTATTATTTTCCTCAATATCGGTATTTATATATCAGGGTTTGATAACGATGACGGCGTCATTGATGAAGCCGTTTTTAGTCAGTGCTGTAATTAATCAAATGTCTGGGGTGGGCGGATTATTAATAATTGCGATAGGGTTTAATCTGCTTGAAATCCAGAAAATCAAAGTCGGCAATATGCTGCCCGCAATATTTATTCCACTCATTTATTATATGATAAAACAGCTGGCGGCCTTTTAATCCAAATCCAGATATTCATCAGGAGTAAAACAGTACAGGTAAATTTTCCTTTCAGGTGATGTGTGTCCCAAGCTATGGTAGTTTGTTTGACCAAATTAGATTCTACTTTAACGTTACAATGGCTGTCTGGGTTTCCTGCTTGACACACAAGCTTTACTTCACTATATTTTTTGTTAATTTGTGTTTTTTCGTTCCTTCACGTGATAAAAACATCTTCTGGGCACAGGCTTTTTTATTAAGGATTTTCATGGCGCATTTGGAATACATTCGAGCAAATCCGAAAAAGCAAACAAAGGGAGCGATTATGAAAAGCCTGCTATATGCTGTTTTGAGCTTGCTTATTCTGAGCCAGACAGTCATGGCGGATGATAAAAGTTCTGCCGAAGAATTATTAAAAAGCAAACTTGACGCAGTAATTGTGGTTTTACAGAAAAATGACCTTGAACAACAGGCAAAGGACAAAGAGATCATCGAAATTGTTACGCCGATATTTGATTTTTCGCTAATGGCTAAGCTGAGTCTGGGGAGAAAGTACTGGTCCGGCCTGACCAAAGAGTATAAAAAGAGATTTACGGATCTTTTTGTTAAACGCCTGAAGGAGTCATATCTCGAAAAACTGAATTTTTATACAAATGAAATCATCGCCTATAGAGCGCCTGTTCAGGTAAAGAAAAAAATCCATATTCCAACCGAACTGATCTCGAAAGACAACAAAATAGACATGTTATACAAGCTTTATAAGTCAAAGCACAGCTGGCAGGTCTATGATATAGAGATCCAGGGTGTCAGCATTATCTTGACCTACCGGTCTCAGTTTGCCGAGGTCATGAGTACCGGGACTATTGATGACCTTCTGCTGAAACTTGAGAAACAGGAAAGAGATAAAGCCGCCTCTTAACCTATCAATATGATGCAATTTTATTCTCTGCTAACACGTTTTTTCGACAAGGTTGTCCTTAAGCGACCTGGCTTCGTCATACTATGTCTTTTGGCAGCGGTTATTTTTCTTGGTTACAATGCAAAGGACTTTAAGCTTGACGCATCAGCTGAAACGCTGCTTCTCGAGAATGACAAAGACTTGCGATACTCGCGGCTTATTAGTTCACGTTATGGTGAACATGATTATTTGTTGATGACCTATGCTCCTAAGGACGACCTGTTTTCAGATAAAGCGCTGGAAAAACTGACCCGACTGCGGAATGAATTAAGGCAGCTGGAAAGTGTGTCATCGGTGGTTTCAATACTGGACGCACCATTGCTGGAAAGTCCGCCTGTGCAGGTCAAGGAACTGGCCGGCAATATCAAGACTCTCGAATCGTTAACTGCGGCCATAAAACTGGTCAGGATCGAGTTCAGCGAGAGTCCCCTCTACCAGAACCTTCTTGTCAGCCCCGATCTTAAAACCACCGCCCTCCAGATCAACTTCATCATCGATGAGGTCTATCAGGACTTGTTGGCCCGCCGCGACCATTTTCGGGAAAAACAGGCCGCCGGTCATCTGTCTTCGGCAGAGGTTGCTGAATTCAAAAAAGTCGCCAAGCAATTTAAGCAGCATCGGAACAAGATGAAGAAGATCAGGCATCAGGATATTGCCGCAATCCGTGCAATTATGGACAAATACCGTCAGGACGACGAACTCTTCCTGGGCGGCGTCAGCATGATCGCGGACGACCTGATTGGTTTTATCAAGAACGACCTGAAGATATTCGGTCTCGGGGTATTGTTTTTTCTGATAGTCACCTTAAGTATTATTTTTAGAAAAATGCGCTGGATCTTTTTGCCGATGCTCTGCTGCGCTTTTTCCGCAATTTCCATGATAGGGCTTTTGGGAATGTTTGGTTGGGAGGTCACGGTTATATCTTCTAACTTTATATCCTTACAGCTTATCATCACCATGGCTATAACGATCCATCTGATCGTGCGATACCGGGAACTCCTGCATAATAATCCGGAAGCTAAAAAGAGAAAACTTATCCTCGATACAGTTAGTTTCATGATGAGGCCCTGCCTGTATGCCGCTCTGACCACTATCGCAGGGTTTGGTTCGCTGTTGTTTTGCGATATTCTGCCCGTCATAACCTTTGGCTGGATGATGATTGCAGGTATTACTGTCTCGCTAATATTGACATTCCTGTTCTTTCCAAGTGTGTTGATGCTGATAAGCAAAGGAACACCACAGGCCGGGAGGGGCACACACTTCTCGTTAACACCATTTTTTGCTAGATTCACCGAAGCCCACGGCATCATGATACTGGTGATAAGCTGCATCGTCTTTTTAATCAGTGCCGTCGGAATCTCCAAGCTGGCCGTTGAAAACAGTTTTATTGATTACTTTAAAGATACGACCGAGATCTATCAAGGCATGAAAGTCATTGATCAAAATCTGGGCGGCACCACCCCGCTGGATGTTATTATCGATTTGGATGAACCCGAAGCATCAACACAGATGGTTGCATCTGGAACCGATACGGAAGATGGCAATGAATTTGACGAGTTTGATGAATTCGACAAGGCAGAAGACGAGGAAAAATACTGGTTTACTTCTGACAAGATGGCCCTGGTCGTTAAAATCCATGATTATCTTGATAGCCTGCCGGAAACCGGTAAGGTACTGTCGCTGGGAACGATGATGAAGATCGCTGATAAAATCAGCAAGGGGAAGCCGTTAGACAATTTTGAACTGGCCGTGCTGTATAACGAAATACCTGACAAATTTAAAAGCATGGTGTTAACACCTTATGTGTCCGTGGAGCATAATCAGGTTCGTTTTTCAATCCGTGTAAGGGATTCCGAAAAATCATTAAAGCGGAACAAGCTGCTGAAAAAGATCCAGAAAGACCTGATCAGCAAACTGGGCTTAAAGAAAGAGCATATACATTTAACCGGGATGCTGGTGCTATACAACAATATGCTTCAGAGTCTGTTCAGTTCACAGATCCTGACTCTGGGGATAGTAGTAGTGGCGCTTATGTGTATGTTTCTGATTCTGTTCGGTTCTTTGAAAATAGCGCTGATCGCCATTGCACCCAATCTCCTTTCCATCGGAGTAGTCCTTGGCGTCATGGGCTGGCTGAATATTCCTCTTGACATGATGACCATCACCATTGCGGCAGTCAGTATCGGTATTGCCGTTGATAACACGATTCATTATATCCACAGATTCAGGCATGAGATCAAGGCCGACCAGAATTATCTTAAGACGGTTCATCGCTGTCACGGAAGCATCGGCTACGCCATGTATTATACATCAATAACGATCATTATCGGTTTTTCAATCCTGGCCCTGTCCAATTTCATTCCAAGTATTTATTTCGGCCTGCTGACAGGATTGGCAATGTTGATTGCCTTGGTTGCTGCCCTGACACTGCTGCCACAATTAATAGTCGTTTTTAAACCATTTGGGCCCGAAGTCGAAGAAAATCAGAGTTAATCAGTGCCTTTAACTTTTAGCTAAGCCGAAGGTCCGGAAGATCGTACTGGGGCGGCTCTGCGGTGAGTAAAGGATGTTCTTAATAATATGAGCAATAAACAACTGAGCCATCTGTTGCTGCTTCTCTTGCTTTCCGCCTTTTTGTCGGCTGGGTGTGCTCACAAGCCTGTGCCCCCTTCCCATGCAGTATCAAACGATTCTGCGTTCCATCAGAACCAGCAGATAACAACTACCAAAGCAGATCAGGTTCCATCTGTCCCCGGCATGGGAGATGATTCCAGTGGCGATGAACTCGATGAGTTTGACGATGAATTTGAAGAAATAAAGGTGGAGGTGTCAGACCCCCTGGAATTCTGGAACCGTGCCATGTTTCACTTTAATGACAAGCTCTACTTCTGGATTCTAAAGCCCCTGGCCAGAGGATACAGGGCCGTAATTCCCAAACCGGCCAGAGTTTGCGTAAAGAATTTTTTCCACAATTTAACCACCCCCATAAGAATGGTTAACTGCCTCCTTCAGGGCAAGGTGGGCGCAGCCGGAGGAGAACTTGGCAGGTTTATCGTCAACAGTACGGTAGGTGTATTAGGTTTTGGAAATCCTGCCCGGCATGATCCCAAGTTGAACCCTAGTGAAGAGGATCTGGGTCAGACCCTTGGGACTTATGGGATCGGCAACGGACCTTACATTGTATGGCCTATTCTGGGGCCTTCCACCCTTCGTGATTCCATTGGATTGGCCGGCGATTGGTTCCTGAATCCTGTCTCCTACGTGGAGCCCACAGAAGCATCCCTTGAAATCAGGGGTTACGAGATCGTGAACGATACCTCGCTTCGGATCGGTGAATATGAGTCTATTAAGAAAGCGTCCCTTGAGCCGTATGTAGCGATTCGTGATGGCTACATCCAATATCGTAGAAAGAAGGTGGAAGAATAGGTTGGCGTTTGTATTGAGTAGCCAACAGCGCCCAACAGTTCCCTAAAACGCTGGCGACACAAACCGGCATGATCCGCCAGCGGCGTGTTAAAAGAAAATCTACAGGTTAAACTCGGATTTGCTCACGCATTATCTATTTTTTTCAATAATCTTTTCCAGTGCTCTTGGAATATGCTGAACGATCGCCATCACCTGAGCAGCGGGTGTGGGCTTCGCGTAATACCCGGCAAGTCTATTGACCTGCGCGGCAATGGTCGCTGCCTCACTAACTTCGAGTCCTGCCTGGATCAGGACCGAGACTACACCTGTCAGGGTGTCCCCTGTGCCTCCAATGGCTTCCATGGCCTCCTCTGCGGGACTATCAATGGTCGCCTGAATCCCATGCAGGTCGGCCACATAATCCTTTTTTCCTTTGACCAGGAGATAGCGCGCTGCATTATTGTGCTGATACGCCCGGTCAATCAATTCTGGCAGCCGTTTTTCTTCGTGCAGAATAAAACCTCGTGTGTAAAAGGGGTGTGGCGCCTCTTCATCCGCAAGGAACGCCAGCTCCCCGACGTCAGGGGTGAAAAGATCATACATCGCCGACTGTCCGCTCATCTTGGCTGCATACATGAATCCAGCATCCGCTATTAGAATTGGCCGCCGTTCCATTTCCTCAATAGCAAACAAAACCCTATTATGCCAGTCTACATCCGGTTGAAGGTAATGAAATGTGATCGTTTTAAAATTGGACTGTCCTAGATTCCGAGTAAGATACTCATACAGGCGGCAGCTGCCATCTCCCAGGCCAATGTCGCCGACAAGATACCCATAAGGTGCTGGTTGACCCAGCACATCGGCGGTCTTAATGGCCGCAGCTAACAGAGCAGAGGTTCCTCGGTTTATTGATACACACTTTCCCTGGATACTGATATTAACATCTTCCAGACTGATTTCCCCTTCCAACAAAGGGAAGTCTTGTTCTGGAACAGTCCCTACTACAGCGAGCATTTGCGTCTCATCTCCTCGTAGGCGAGCTGCAGGGCATAACCGCAGAGGGTGTGGCCGATTTCCTTCGGGCTCGGGGCTTCAGCCAATGACTTGTTCACCATCTGGTGGGCGAGATAAGGGACATCAGGGCAACCGCCACCGGAGACATTTACGATATTCTGTGTCTCCTTATCAATGGTCAATTTCATATTGGCCGCCCGGATCATCAGGTATTGCCCAAAGTCTTTAGCTTGGAAAAGATTCACGGGTTGCAAAAGTGGGCTATTGACCGGCACCATCTCTTTGGGAGGAATTCCTGCCAACTGGAGAGTCCTTGAAATATTCAGCTCTTCGATGAGAGGAAATTCAATGACCAGGTCGCAGCCGCTTCGAATCTCAGGAGGCGGTCCCATTACCCTGATTTTCCACCCCTCTGATTTTAGAACGCTCTCGGCCCGTATAACTTCACTGGTGTTTTCGAAAACCAGGATCCCGCGATCCCATCTGTTGCTTTCCAAGAAGGCTTTAGATTTCCTTTTTTTGAGAATGTTTAAGAAAGCCAAGGTTAATCCTTACTTATAGTTATTTGGTATCCCTCTTTATCTGCCTGCACGTCTTTCACATGCCATCCCTTACTCTCAGCGGCCCGGCTTACGTTCTCCTTGGAGGTGTCCGTGTCGACCAGAACAACAATCTTACCTTCATCCATAGCTTTGATTTCGTTCATGATCATCAGGACAGGCTGGGGGCAACTAAGTCCTCGCGCATCAACAACAGTTGTACTCATCTTAAACACTCCTTTGTTTATCTTTTTCTCATGGTGAAACCGATGAATAGGCAGACCAGAAACCCTATGATTACGGCTGCAATTCCGTGGGGTCCGACCCCTTTGGGTGAACTGGCAAGACCGAAATTATGAGCAAACCCCGCACCAACGATCATCCCCAGCACAAAGATTGCGGAATCTCCATCACCCTCTCCGGCCAAGAAAAGCTGACGTCCTGGACATCCCCCGGCAAGGGAGAAGGCAAGGCCAGCAACGACCATACCGCCGAAGTTCCAGACAGTCATGGTATGAGCAACGGGCTGATTAACGAAACCGGGATGAAATTGCCCCACAATCAGATTTGTGATGAAGGCAAAAGCCGCAAGAGCAAGGATCCCCAGAAGAAGATGTATATGTCGAAAAAGGATCAGGTCCCGGAAAGCTCCCATGGTGCAGAAACGGCTTCGCTGAGCCAGAAAGCCTACAGCAAGGCCAACAAGCAGGGAGGCAATAATAGGAGCGTGCATGGCCCCCGGCCCTTTGACACTATAAAGCAAAACGCCGCTTTTAGCTTTTCCCTGTATCCAGGGGAAGAAGAGCATTAATATGAAAAATCCCAGCATGATCAACGGCAATAACCATCCAACCGAGGCGTAGGTCTTTTCGGCGCGCCCTAGGTTATATCCGCTTTTAAGAAAAAGTGTGCCGATCCAGATGCCGAAGATCAGGCCGAGCAGGCCAAATATCGCATTTCCGTCACCGGCCGAAAAGCGCAACAGAGCTCTCCACGGGCATCCAAGAAAGACAAGGGCTCCGGTCATGGCAAAGACCCCAAGCACGAACCTCGCAATGGGAGCGGAACCCGCCCTGGCCCGGAACTCTTTGAAGATATAGGCCGCGACCAACGAACCGAGGACAAAACCGATGATTTCCGGGCGCATGTACTGGACCACAACGGCACGATGAAGTCCAAGGGCTCCTGCGATATCCCTCTCAAAGCAGGCAACACAGACACCCATATTCCCGGGGTTTCCCCATTTCTGTAAGAGGGGAGCAAGCACTCCAATAAAGGCTCCAACACTGATTATCCCCCATTTGGTTGCAAAAAAGTTTTTCAAATTAGACCCTCCTTTGGTTGATTTGACTTCCGTTCCCTCGTTTTATCTTTTCCGCATCGCGGAGCCAACGGTGCAAAGTCAGTTAAGTCTCAGGATATATAGATTGGATATCCCGATTTGTCAATCAGGATTATCCGATATTTAGAAGGGGATTAGTAGGAAAATCCGATAACACGCCTAACGGCTCAACATAACCAATAGGAGACCTTTGCAAAACGTCCCCTTTTGCCCAATCTCTGCGTCAGACTCAAATTTTAATCCTCAAAATACTCAATGTATTCCTGTGGTTAAAATTTTCGCCTTCCTTGACCTTGAACAAAATTGAACATTTTTCAAAGGTCGCAATAGGTCATCATTGCATAGAAAACTTTTGGATGTCAGGGGAAGATGTTTGGAGATGTTTAAAT
>JAUVVL010000275.1 GCA_030604635.1 Desulfobacteraceae bacterium | reverse complement strand
TTAAAATTAACGATTTCGTAAAAAGTCAAAATTGCGATGGCAAAGTAATCCCGCCTGGGCGGGACCAAATTCAAGGCGCGCGAATTTTGTGTCATCCCGCTAACGCGGTACCCGAAGGGTGCGTACTTAGCGTACGCCGCAATGACAACGAAATGAAGCGCAACGCAGAAGTTGGACTTTTTACGAAGCCATCAAAATTAATTGAAAGGAGCTTATAAAGTTGGCCGATCATAAATCCGCATTAAAACGCGCACGGCAGAATGAAAAAAGGCGTCTGCGTAACAAATCTACGAAAACAAGGATAAAAAAAATCGTCAAAGGTGTGCGGCTTGCTGTTAACGAAAAATCAAAAGAAGCAACATTGAGTGAACTTAATACCGCAAAGTCTATAATTGACAAAGCAGCGAAAAAGGGTGTGATCCACAAGAAAACCGCATCCCGAAAAATTTCCCGCCTCTCCAGACTTGTAAACACCGGCTCCGCCTAACCCGGATTTCTCAACCCGCTTTATGCAGGATTCATCTGCAAGGCATCAGGGATCCAGATAAATTCTTCATGAAAAATTCGGGCTATGTGCTTGACCGGTCTGCTCCCCGCCGCGAAGCACTGCCGTAAGGCAGAACCCCCGCCCTTTAAGGCGGGGAGCTTCACCGGCAAACCCTTTAAAAATCGTCTGTTAAACGATTGTAAATTTTTTCCGCAAGCCTTTTTGAAAGCGCTGCGATCGCAACCCGCCTGTTTTGTTCGGTGACATGTTTGTCCGGCGCTACATTATAGGCTTCGTTTGTTGAAACACCTTTTGCAGACCATATCACACTGCCATCCGGATCTGTTAATTTCAAATCGACTGCAACTTGAACCCGTCTTTCAAGGGGAATGTGCGATCCTTTGCGGGAAATTGTCCTGATACCCATCGATTTAATAACCCCGGTAAGGATCGCATCAGCTTCGTCGCTGCTTGCTAAAACGATCTTTCTATTCCTGGTGAATTCATATATTAGGTCATTTGTAATTACATTTTCCACACCGGTTTCACCGGTACGGTTTTCAAGAATTTTTATGAAAATCGACCTTACACCGGATGGCAAATCCCCTCCACCGGCAAACCGGTACCCGCAAGCAGAAATAATTAACCCTAAAAAAATGATTGCCCAAGAATATTTTCTGTTAAAAAACAAAGTTCCTCCAGCTGTTAAATTCATGTAACTTCTCAATGAATTCTGGAGCCCACTGGTGATAAAATGTAAAAGAGCTGGCTGTTTGAGAAGTTACAAATTCATCTGCTAAACCACTATATTCACAAGCTTTTTCTTAACAACAATAACTTTTTTAATCGGTTTATCTTTTATGAATTTTTGAACACGTTCGTCTGAAAGGGCCAACTCTTTGATGGTATTATCATCTACATCCGCATCAACACTGAACCTGCTTCTGAGTTTGCCGTTGACTTGTACCACGATCAAAAGATCATCTTTTATCAGGGCGTCTTCACTGTATGACGGCCATGGGGCCAGCAGAACGCTGGAATCATATCCTATGGCCTCCCAGAGTTCTTCAGCAAAATGCGGAACAATGGGCGATAAAAGGAGTATAACAGATTCCATGGCAAGTCGCATGACCCCTCTTATTTGAGGGTCATTTTCCTCGGGATCGATCCCGTGCATGGCATTCACAAGCTCCATGGTAGCACTGATGGCGGTATTAAAATGGAACCGGTCTTCGATATCTTTTGTAACCTTATTTGTTGTCGCATGGGTCTTCTTGAATAGATCACGGATTCTCCCTTTCAGCTGGTCAGTGCTGCCGTCAAAAGGGGGGGCTTCCTTAATCGAATCGATCCAGTTCGAGGCAAGGCGCCAAACACGGTTCAGAAAGCGATAACCACCTTCAACGCCCTGCTCGCTCCATTCAAGATCCCTTTCCGGCGGGGCTGCAAAAAGGCAAAAGAGTCTTGTTGTATCCGCGCCGTATTTTTCCAGAAGTACATTCGGATCGACAACGTTCTTTTTCGACTTGGACATCTTTTCAACACGGCCCACCGTAATGGCTTTACTACATTTTTTGCAATGTCGGTCTGCGCCGCTCCCTTCCATCTCCTCAGGAAGAAGAAAACCGTGTTCCGGGCATGAAACGGTTTCTTTGCAGACCATCCCCTGGGTCAAAAGCCGGGTAAAAGGCTCCTTGTATTTGACAAGCCCGAGGTCATTCAGCACACGGGTATAATACCTTGAATAAAGAAGATGTAAAATAGCATGCTCCACACCACCTATATATTGATCAACAGGCATCCAGTAGTCTACGGCCTTAATATCAAACATGCCGCTGTCATAATTCGGGCTGCAATATCTTTCATAATACCAGGAAGATTCAACGAATGTGTCCATTGTATCGGTTTCTCTTTTGGCCTCCGGGCTGCCGCAAGCCGGACACGTTACCTTCTCAAAATAATCGAGGGTTGAAAGCGGCGACCTTCCGCCTTCCAGAAGATCAGCATCCTCGGGAAGCAGAACCGGAAGATCCTCTCCTGGAACAGGAACTATGCCGCATGTTTTGCAATGAATCATGGGAATCGGTGCCCCCCAGTACCGCTGTCTGGAAATACCCCAGTCCCTTAACCTGAAACTTGCCGTTTTTTTCCCCATTCCTTTTTGCTCTACAAAAGAAGCGATCTCGTCAAGCGCCTTGACGCTATCCATACCGTCAAACTGACCGGAATTGACCATGATGCCTTCACCGGCAAATGCTTCGGTCATGGCGGCAGGATCGAGATCGTCGTCATAGGGTTTTACCACCACCACGATGTCCAGACCGTACTTACGGGCAAACTCGAAATCACGCTGATCATGTGCGGGAACGGACATAACAGCACCAGTACCATACTCCATGAGGGCAAAGTTGGCGGTATAGATCGGCATTCGTCTACCGCTCAAGGGGTTGATGCAAAAGGCACCAATAAAGACGCCCTCCTTTTCATAACTTTCCACCGCCCTGCTCGATCGGTTCTGCATGGCCATACGTTCGATAAACTCGCGAACTTCGTCTTCCTGCTGCGTCCCTTTTGACAGCTTCAGTACCAGCGGATGCTCCGGGGCAAGGCACATGAAAGTTGCCCCGCAAACCGTATCCTGTCTGGTTGTAAAGACCGGTATTTGCTCATCAATATTTTCTATGGGAAACAGGATTTCTGCACCAATACTCTTTCCGATCCAGTTTTTCTGCATGGTGATAACCTTGTCAGGCCATCCGGGAAGCTTGTCGCAATATACCAGGAGGTCCTCAGAATAGTCGGTAATACGGAAAAACCATTGCCAGAGCTTCTTCTGTCGAACCTGTTTGCCGCAGCGCCAGCACATGCCGGCTTCCACCTGTTCATTGGCAAGAACCGTCTGGCAGGGCTCACACCAGTTCACAAAGGATTCCTTGCGATAGGCCATCCCTTTTTCATACATTTTCAAAAAGAGCCACTGTTCCCACCGGTAATATTCAGGGCTGCAAGTTGCGATCTCCCTGTCCCAATCGTAAGAAAAACCGATGCGCTTCAATTGAAATCGCATGGTATCAATATTTTTGTAGGTCCATTTGGCTGGATGGCTGTTGTTTGCAATCGCAGCATTTTCCGCCGGCATACCAAATGCGTCCCATCCCATGGGATGAAGGACATTAAATCCTTGCATTCTTTTGTATCTTGCGACCACATCCCCGATGGTATAGTTCCTCACATGCCCCATGTGTATATCACCGGACGGATAGGGAAACATTTCGAGGAGATAATATTTTTCCTTGTCAGGATCCTCTTCGACCTTGAAAAGCTTTGATTCTTCCCAGAAATTTTGCCACTTATATTCTATCTTCTTATGATCGTATCTTTCACCCATTTTATATACTTTACCTCAATTAAATATTTTGTATTAATTTAGCTTTCTGAAAAAACGTGTCCCACAAGCGTTCAGGTGATCCGGTTTTAAAGTAGGGCATGAGTTTGACCGGTCCGCTCCCCGCCGCGAAGCACTGCCGCAAGGCAGAGTCCCCGCAATTTAGGGCGGGGAGCTTCACACGGTTTAAAACCGGATTACCTGAATGCGATAATCGTAATTTCTCAATAAATTCTGGTGTCCACTGGTGATAAAATGTAAAAGAGCTGGCTGTTTGAGCGTGTTAGAGAGCCTTAAGAAAAAACAGCTAATAACAAGATTCATCTTTTAACGTATGATTGACGCCATTAAACAGTTGGTATTAAAGGATTGGCTACTGTTTTTTCTTTAGG
>JAUVVL010000312.1 GCA_030604635.1 Desulfobacteraceae bacterium | reverse complement strand
CCCGCCGGCCGGCAGGCGGGGCTGAATTATTCAATTTTGCGCATTCATAATGTCTTTAAATAATTCGCAATTCCTTAATCCCTAAATTCCTTAATCCATGTAAAAAGGACTTTTTACATGGGCATCAATGTTATCTCCAAAATGATGCCCTTTTAAATTTCGTGATAGCTTGCAACTAACTGAGTTCACACAAGATTGTGATACGATAATAGCTTATCTCAAAAATCATCCCCTGTCAATTTCTGACATACCTTGCCTACAGCTTCAATCGGCCGTCAGTCAAGCTCATTGCTGATTTCAGTCTTGAACATTCAATCGGTATCAGTTCAATTTTTTTGTTGATTTCTTTAATAAATCGATACCTCGATTACTCCAATTCATACAGGAAAAATCTCAAAAGAGCAGGCCAGGTTTTGAAATGGATATCAGTTGAGATGGCGCCGGGATGCCAAACGAATATTCCCGGTCGGTATTCAGGGTGGTGAAGGAATGCACACTTGCTTGCCATTGTCCTTAGATTCAATAACACAAATATATTAAAGAAATTTTCTTTTATAGTAGTTGACAAAATGTGAATTCTGACTATAATTTAGGTCATAATGAATTCCAAAACCCGCTTTGACCTGATCTATGCTCCTCAGGTGAAAACGCATCTGCAATCGATTGAACGAAAATATCATTCACTTATCCGTCGCACCATTGAGATCCAGCTTCAATTCAACCCAGATGTGGAAACCCGAAATAGGAAGCCTCTAAAACGACCCGTGGAACTGGGAGCAGATTGGGAGATCAGGTTCGGCCCTGATAATTGCTTTCGAGTATTTTATGCAGTTGACCGAGAACGTTGCCAAGTGTTCATTCTTGCTGTAGGTGTTAAAGAAAGGAACCTCTTGGTCATTGGTGGGGAGGAGGTAAAGCTATGAAGATTGCACCCATTTCACATATCAAAGCACATCTTAGCGCCTATTTGAAGGAATCGGAAAAAGGGCCAATTGTGATTACTAAGAATGGAAAACCTGTGGCTGTTTTATTAGGCATTACTGATGAGGAAGAGATAGAGCGTTTGATATTAGCTTATTCGCCTAAGTTTCAATCCATTTTGTCTCTTGGTCGTCAGCAGATTAAAGAGTCCGGTGGTATATCACACGAGGATTTCTGGGCAAAGGTGGAACCTGAAACAGAATAGCCGTTATCCGAAATACCGAATGACTTGAAATTATTGGATGATGGTTTGCCCTTTAATCGTATAGCCGGGGGGCTTTCTCCCCCGGCCCCCACACCACTCCCGATAAATCGGGACCTTCAAATTACTATTCGGGTTTCCGTCTATGAGCATGATTTATAGAGCCTATCGGGTTACGCCCCCTGCATCAAGTTCGGGATCTTCGCCTTGCCTTCGCCTAATACTTTTGCTAATATATCTAAACGAGACATTTGAAAAATGCTTCCCGCTAAAGCGGGATTCAAGTTCAAGAAAGGCGAAAATTTTAACCACCCCGTACGATCTTCCGGACCTACGGGGCAGGCACGAATACATTGAGTATTTTGAGGATAAAGCTAAAGCTTCACTTCGTGCAAAATGTTGAGCCTGACACAGAAATCGGGCAAAAGGGGGCGTTTTGCAAAGGTCTCACCGATTCTTTTCGCAAATTAAAGAGAAACTTATAAAGCAATAGACCCGACTTTCCCCCTCATATTTAGATTGACAAATTCAAATAACAATCATATTATAATGTCATAAAGATAGCATTAAATGATATCACCGTAAAAGAGGTATAGCCATGAAAGCAATTACAATTCGAGGTATAGATTCTTCCGTATCTTCAAAGCTAAAACAGGTTGCCAACAACGAAAAGAAAAGCGTGAATCAACTGGTTTTAGATATGATTAAGCAGAATATCGGAATGCAGAAGAGGAAAAAATATACAAAAAAGTATAATGATCTGGATCATCTTTTTGGAAAATGGACTGACGCTGAATTCGAAAAAATTCAGGGTATTGTTGACAGCCAAAGAAAAATTGACCTGGAGTTATGGAAATGAGACGGCTGTTGATTGATACCAATATTTATTCCTATGCGCTTAAAGGAGATGGTGATGTTGTTGAAGTCCTCAGGAAAGCGGAAGAAATAGGGTTTTCTGTGATCAGCATCGGCGAACTGCTTTTCGGTTTTAAAGGGGGAGGAAGGGAACAGAAGAACAGGGAAGAACTTGAAAATTTTTTGGACAGTCCCAGGGTTGTTGTTTATCCTGTGAATGAAGATACATCCGAGTTTTATGCTGAAATCCTTCATAATTTAAGGAAGATCGGAAAACCTGTACCCACAAATGACATCTGGATTGCTGCCGTGGCATTTCAGAATGGTTTAAAGTTGTTTACAAAAGATACACATTTTGAGGCTATCGCCGGCCTTTCTCTTATTTGATCAGCATTTCCGCAATTCCAAGCAGCTCATTTTGCTGATCCATGCCGTCTGGCAACGAGGATTAAACGAAAACACGAACGGCTTGCTCAGACAATATTTCCCAAAAGGAATGAGTTTTAGGAAAGTAACCGATAAAAATCTTGCATTGGCAGTGAAAAAGCTTAATCATAGACCAAGAAAGTGCCTCGACTACCAGACACCACATGAAGTCTGCCGCCAAGCATTACGTGGTGCACTTGCAACCTGAATTCACCAGATCGTACTGGGGCCTGTACCGAGAATTGCTGTGTTTGTCCAAATTGCATTGAAATTTTATTAAATTTTTCATAGATAATTTTAATAGAATCATTCTTATAGAAAACCTCTTTCTTTTTGGTTGAACCCGGTATAATTTTATAACTCAACAATTTGAGGAGAAAATGAAAAGGCATGATAGAATAGAGATGAACCCAGCCATTATGTTCGGAAAGCCCGTAATAAAAAATACACGTATTACGGTAGAACAGATTATGCGCAAATTAGCTGGAGGGATGACTATTGAAGACATAATTGCCGATCATCCTCATCTAACACGGGGAGATATACTTGCCGCACATGAATTTGCAGCGGATTATTTAGCTGACGAAGAAATTGCTTTCATTTAAAAGAGGATGAATTGAAGTTTTTGGCTGATGAATGTTGCGATTCTGGTTTGGTAACCTCTTTAAGAGATTCCGGGCATGATGTCACATATGTAACAGAGCAAAAAGCCGGTTCTCCTGACGATGAAGTTTTGTTAAACGCTTATAATGAAGGACGCATTTTATTGACAGAGGACAAAGATTTTGGAGAGCTTGTTTATCGCCTCGGAAAACCTTCAGCAGGCATTGTTTTGATCAGAATTGACGTAAAAGAAAGGTATATGAAATGGCCCCGGTTGAAGAGTTTAATCGAAAATTATGAGGAACGTCTTCCAGGTCATTTTGTTGTGATTAATATTGATAAATATCGTTTTCGACCCTTAATATTTTCATTGTAGGGTGAATCCCCATTCAACGATTTGACCATTTACTTAATCCATAATCCGTAACCCAAAACCCTGACACATTGACGCTCTCAATTTATCCCGTGAAATTCATGTTAATGAGGGGCGGAGCGAATTTCACCGGGACGATCCAAACGATCATAAGCAAGAGACCTTTGAAAAATGCTCAATTTTGTTCAAGTTCAAGGAAGGCGAAAATTTTAACCACAGGAATACATTGAGTATTTTGAGGATTAAAATTTGAGCCTGACACAGAAATTGGGCAAAAGGGGG
>JAUVVL010000086.1 GCA_030604635.1 Desulfobacteraceae bacterium | reverse complement strand
TATATTTTTTATAAGCGTAATAAGAATCAGGCTCTTTCTAAACGATCCCTAATACCCTCAAACAGCACACGCTTTTACATCTGATCACCCATTACGCTTAATTGAGGACAACTTTTCGATAAAACTCTCCGACACCTCAAATAAATAGAAGTTAAACAGCCTGGGCATTTTTCGAATTTCGATATTCGAATTTTAATCCTGCAAATACAGAAGCTTATTTTACATTTAAGCGCACAAATATTGATAATATGTATCAGGAAAAAGTTAAGATTCTGTGGAACAACAGGGTCGGTCCGGAATATTACCGGATCGGTTTAAAGTGTCACAGAGGATATTCAAGTGCAAAACCCGGACAGTTCATCATGCTGCGCTTTCCCGGCCAGATTGCCCCGTTTCTGCGGCGCCCTTTTTCCATACACAGGCTTATCACCTATGACAACCACACAGCGGGGATTGAACTTCTTTACAAGGTGGTGGGGGAGGGCACCAAAAAGCTTTCCGAGTGCAAAAAAGGCGATTTTGTAGATATTCTCGGTCCCCTGGGTAATGGGTTTTCATTTTCAGACCATTATAAACGCATCTTTATTGTGGCCGGGGGAATTGGGGTTGCCCCGATGCTTTTTCTGGCTTTAACTCTGCAGATAAATGGTGTAGATCTCTCAGAATGTAATCTGTTTCTGGGCGGAAGATCCAGGGATGATCTGTTATGCCGGGATGAATTTTTGGGCATCGGAATAACGGTCCACGTTACCACTGATGATGGAAGTGTGGGGGATAAGTGTCTTGTAACCCATCCCCTGGAAACGGCCTCAAAGAAGCGCAGGCCGGATATTATATACGCATGCGGCCCCTTGGAGATGCTAAAATGTGTGGTAGGTATCGCTGAAGAGCATACCGTGTCTTGCCAGATTTCCATCGAAACCATCATGGCCTGCGGCATTGGAGCCTGCCTTGGGTGCGCGGTTGAAAGAAAAGACCCATCAGGCAATTACATGCATGCATGCTTGGATGGCCCGGTTTTTGATGCAAAGGAGCTTAATATGTGAATCGAAAAATGCTTAATTAATGGTGTCGCAAAATATTTTTTTACGAATCCTATAAAGTATCATTATGAAAAACAAAGACGTATTTAAAAAGAAATTTCTTACCGAGAGTGTTCGGGCTTCAGGGTGAGCGGCTAAACTGAGTCCAGGGGTCCTGGAGAACATTATCGAAAGTTTGCCGGTCAAAGGGCATCCTGATCTGCTGGTGGGCATGGAGAGTTCTGATGACGCCGGTGTTTACAGGCTCGATTCAGAACGAGCGCTGGTTCAAACGCTCGACTTTTTTACGCCAATTATTGATTCTCCATATGAGTTTGGTCGTATTGCTGCGGCCAATTCGCTCAGCGACGTATATGCCATGGGAGGAAAGCCCCTTACGGCAATGAATATTGTCTGTTTTCCGATTGAAGATCTTCCTGAAAAGATCCTGCAAGAAACTCTTGAAGGGGGCCTTGAGAAGATATACGAAGCAGGCGCCGTACTTGTGGGCGGGCACAGCGTTGATGACAGGGAATTTAAATATGGCCTTTCTGTAACCGGAATTGTCCACCCTGAAAGGATACTGACCAACTTTAATGCCAGGGTCGGCGACAGGCTGATTCTGACCAAACCCATCGGCACGGGAATTATAGCAACTGCCATAAAGGGGAAAATAGCAGATAAGGCTGCGATGAAAACCTTAGTCGATATTGCCTCGGCCTTAAACAAGCGGTCCGCTGAGATTATGCTTCGGTTCAATCCCAACGCATGCACGGATGTCACCGGTTTCGGTCTGGCAGGGCATGTTCTTGAAATGGCCAAAGGGTCTAAAAAGAAAATCGCACTTTATACAGCTTCAATACCCTATATTTCAAAAGCAAAAGAATATGCACACATGGGTTTGATTCCCGCCGGGACTTACTCCATCAAAGGTTTTTGCGAAAAGAGTGTCACTATTGATCCTTCGGTTGAAACGGTTTTATGTGACTTGATTTTTGATCCTCAAACATCCGGCGGGCTTGTTGTTTCTCTCGCGGAAAAAGATGCAAGGGAATGTTTAAGGGCCATGATAGATGAGGGTATTGATGCTTCCGTTATCGGTGAAGTCACCGGCGACCATCAAAACGGCCATGTTTCAATCGTATAACACAAGATTAATAAAACGGCTTTTTAGATTAAAACTTTTTACATTGACATGCTCAAAATCCTGTGTTAGATGCACTACGTCTTTAATGTCCTCATTCCTTGTATATGAAAAGAGAAACCAGACGTGCCATAAAGGAACTGGCATATTTCAGCAGTCTTGGATTATCGGTGGCGCTTTCCATCTTTATCGGGCTTGCGATTGGTGTATACATTGACAGGCGATACAACACAGCCCCGTGGTTTACGCTAATTTTTCTTGGGCTTGGGATTGCGGCAGGGTTTAGAAATATCGGACTTGCAATTAAAAAAAGCAGAAAGCTCTGACAGGAGTATTAATAACTTGGAAATTCAGCAGCGCCTTGTAAAATTTGTTACCCGTGCAAACTGGATTCTGTTTTTTGTTGCAAGCATTGCCGGGCTTGTTCTTTTGCCGCCTGATTTTGCCAGGGGGATTATTTTTGGAGGACTGATCGTCACCGTCAACTTCCACCTTTTGTATCGGACGCTTAAAAAATCCCTTAGGCCGTCCAGGCTGGCATCTCACAACTCTATTTTAGCAAAGTATTATGTTCGCTTTTTTATCAGCGGCATTATAATATTTATTCTCATATCAGGTCATTATGTTCATCCATTAGGTCTTATAATTGGTCTTTCGGTTGTGGTTGCGAGTATTATCCTTGCAACCATTCGCGAATTAACAAAACAAATTTACAAGGAGGCAATTTAAGGTGCATCCCTATCTTTTTTTAGTTAAGTTGTTTGAAGCGATCGGTTTAGGACATTTTGCCCACGCATATCCCCATGTTATTTATTCGTGGTTTGTTATGATTATGCTTATCATTTTAGGCGCCATTGCCGCCAAGAGTATAAGTCTGGTTCCCACAAAAGTACAAAATGTTTTTGAAATTCTTATTTCAGGAATCGAAGAGTTCATGGTTGATCTTACCGGGGAAGAGGGCCGATGGCTTTTTCCCATTGTAGCAACTATTTTTATTTATATTGTTGTTTGCAATCTAATAGGACTTGTGCCCGGCTTTTTACCGCCGACTGCCAGCGTGAACACAACCCTTTCATGTGCGATTCCTGTGGTTATTTTTACCCACGTAATAGGTGTTAAATATCATGGCGTTAAATATATAAAACACTTCATGGGTCCGGTATGGTGGTTGGCCCCCTTGATTTTCATCATTGAGATAATTGGCCATGCGGCACGAATACTGTCACTTTCAATCCGGCTTTTCGGCAATATGATGGGTCATGAACTGGTTTTGGGGATACTTTTCTTTCTGGCAGGCGTTTTTTTAGCGCCGCTGCCGATTATGGCACTTGGTATTTTTGTTGCCGTGGTTCAGGCCTTTGTGTTCTTTCTGCTTTCTATCATGTATTTTGCCGGCGCCATGGAACATGCACATTAATGAAAAAGATGGAAGCCAATATAAGACGGAAACAATATTTTGCTTTTTGTTTTTTAATGGGAAAATGGAAGAAGCAAACTAATAATCTATAAAAGGAGGTAGAGTAGAGTATGGAAGCACAAGCATTACAATTCTTCATCGCTGGCGTGACTGCAGCTGGTTTCGGAATTGCCATTGCAGCCTTTGGTTGCGGTATCGGACAGGGTATTGGTTTGAGGTCTGCTGTTGAAGGGATTGCAAGGAATCCAGAGTCGTCAGGTAAAGTAACAGTTACCCTGCTAATCGGTCTTGCGATGATTGAATCGCTGTGTATTTATGCACTGGTTGTCGCTCTGATTCTTATCTACGCGCATCCACAGGCATCTGCGATTGCCGCTCTATTTGGCGCTGGTCACTAAGAACAAACCTAAACAAAACAAAAACAGGGCTGTGTCTTTTTACGTCACAGCCCTGTTTTGTTTTGAACCTAAATCCTGCATAAAAAATCTTGAAAAGGATTTAGGTTGAATTTTTCATGAGAAATTCGGGCTATAAAACTTTTGTTAAAAACTGGCCGGTATAGGAATCCTTAATATCTGAGATTTCTTCAGGAGTACCGCATCCTACAATATAGCCACCATCATCCCCGCCCTCAGGGCCGAGATCGATAATATGGTCGGCGGTCTTGATTACATCCATGTTATGTTCGATTACGATAACAGTATTACCTGCTTCCACAAGTCTGGATAATACATTGAGAAGTTTTCGGATGTCATCCATGTGGAGTCCCGTGGTCGGTTCATCAAGGATATAGACTGTTCTTCCCGTGCCCCTTTTACTGAGTTCCCTCGACAGCTTAACCCGCTGGGCTTCGCCGCCGGACAATGTTGTGGCCGGTTGACCGATATTGATGTATCCCAGGCCAACATCGATCAGTGTCTGTAACTTCAATCTGATATTACTTATCTTCTCAAAAAAGCTAAACGACTGATTTACGGTCATGTTGAGGATATCTGCGATGTTTTTCCCCTTGTATCTGATTTCCAGTGTTTCGCGGTTGTATCTTTTCCCGTGGCAAACATCACAGGCAACGTAAACGTCCGGCAAAAAATGCATCTCTATTTTTATGATGCCGTCACCACGGCAGGCCTCACATCTCCCGCCTTTGACATTGAAACTGAAACGTCCGGGTTTGTAACCACGCATGCGGGCTTCGTGGGTTTTGGAAAAGAGTTCTCTGATATAAGTAAAAACACCGGTATAGGTTCCGGGATTGGAACGGGGTGTTCTTCCGATGGGTGACTGATTAATGTTAATAACCTTGTCTATATGTTCAAGCCCCAGCACTCTGGAGTGGGCGCCTGCCGGTATCCTGGCACGATAGAGTCGCTGGGCCAGGGCATGGTAGAGGGTTTCCAGAACAAGGGTCGATTTCCCTGAGCCGGATACACCGGTTATGCAGATAAAACAGCCCAAAGGAAATTCCACATCGATGTTCTTGAGGTTGTTTTCAGACGCTCCCTGCATAATGAGTCTTTTTTTATTCCCGGAGCGCCGGATGGACGGGATTTCAATATGTTTTCGGCCCGAGAGGTATTGGCCGGTCAATGATTTTTTTTCTTTTAAAAGTTCTGCCGGGGTTCCGGAATATACAACATATCCACCTTTGACCCCGGCGCCAGGACCCATGTCAATAACATGATCAGAAGCCCGTATGGTCTCCTCGTCATGCTCTACCACAAGAACCGTATTGCCAAGGTCACGCATCTGTAAAAGTGTTGAAAGCAGGCGCTGATTATCTCTATGGTGCAGACCTATGCTCGGTTCATCCAGAACATAAAGAACGCCGGTCAACTTTGACCCGATCTGTGTGGCCAGACGTATCCGCTGGTTTTCACCGCCGGAAAGGGTGGATGCGGATCTGTCAAGAGTGAGATAAGCAAGACCCACGTTTTCAAGAAAGCCGAGCCGCTCATTTATTTCTTTCAGGATCCTTTTGGCAATGATCTTTTTTTTGCCGGTAAGTTTCAGGTTCTTAAAAAAAGCATGGGCTTTTACCACTGAAAGTTGAGTTGTTTCGGATATTGTACGGCCACCCACCTTAACGGATCTGCTCGCCCTGTTTAATTTGGCCCCCAAGCATTCCAGGCAGGGGCGAAAATTCATATATCGTTTAATCTCTTCTCTCGACAGGTATGATTCTGTTTCCAAATAACGTCGTTCCAATTTCGGTATTATACCTTCAAAAAGTTTTTGATAGGTAAAACGACGATTGTTGCGTTCAAAATAGAATCTGATCTGTTCATTTCCTGATCCATACAAAAGGACATTTTTGAAGTGATCAGGAAGGTCCTTATATGGGGTATAGATGTCAACGCCATAGTGACTGGTCAGAGCATCAAGGAATTCAACAAAATAGACGGTATTCCTGTTGGCCCAGGGGGCGACAGCACCTTCCCTTAGCGAGAGTTCGTGATTTGGAATGATAAGATCAGGGTCAAATTCAGTGGTTGAGCCCAGGCCGTCGCATTTTGGGCAGGCGCCCTGGGGAGAATTGAAAGAAAAGCTGGCAGGTGTGAATTCCGGATAGCTTATACCACATGTGATGCATGCTGATTTCTCACTGAAAAGGACAGGTTCCATTCCAAGGACATCCACTGTGACAAGACCGTCTGACTGGGACATGGCCAGTTCAAGAGAATCTGCCAGCCGGTTTTTAATCTTTTCCTTTACAACCAGCCGGTCCACAACCACGTCGATGAAATGCTTTTTGTTCTTGTCAAGCTTTCTTACTTCTTCAATTTCCAAGGTTTCCCCGTCAACACGGACCCTGGCAAAGCCTTCTTTTTTCAGACGTTTAAAAAGTTTTTCATGAGTACCTTTCTGACCGGAAATAAGGGGCGCTAAAATAATAATACGGGTGCCCTCGCCCAGGGACATAACCCTGTCCACAATTTGATCGAGTGTTTGAGAGGTAATCGGTTTGCCGCATTTGTAACAGTGGGGTGTACCGATTCTGGCAAAAAGTAGGCGGAGATAGTCATAAATTTCTGTAACCGTCCCAACAGTTGACCGGGGATTATGACTGGCTGTTTTCTGTTCAATTGCGATGGCAGGCGACAGCCCTTCGATCAAGTCGACATCCGGCTTTTCCATACGCTCAAGGAACTGACGCGCATAGGTGGACAGGGATTCCACGTACCGGCGCTGTCCTTCGGCATAAAGGGTGTCAAATGCAAGTGTCGATTTACCTGATCCGGAGATGCCGGTTACCACCACCAGTTTATTGCGAGGCAATTCAACATCAATGTTTTTCAAGTTATGTTGTCTTGCGCCGCGTATAATTATTTTTTCTGAATTCATCGGCTAAAGAATGTTTTCTTTATGCTGCCTGTTTTGCCGCCATATTTATCGCTGCAATCAGACTGCCAGGGTCTGCAATGCCGCTTCCGGCAATATCATAGGCTGTTCCATGGTCAACAGAGGTTCTTATAATTGGAAGCCCCAGTGTGGTATTTACACCATCTCTGAAATGTATCAGCTTGAACGGAATCAGTCCCTGGTCGTGATACATGGATATAACAACGTCATAACGCCCTTTAAAGGCGTGATAAAATATAGTGTCAGGCGGAAACGGTCCGGCAGCGTCAAACCCTTCACTTCTTGCATCATGGATGGCCGGTGCAATAATATTTTTTTCTTCGTCTCCGAACATGCCTCCTTCACCTGCATGGGGGTTCAACCCTGCAACGGCAATACGGGGGGTTTTAATTCCAAACCGTTCATACAGTGCCTGGCTGGCAAGTCTAATAGTATGAAGAATTTTTTGCTTTGATAGGATGGTGGGAACATCCTTTAAGGGAACATGGATAGTTACAAGTACCACGCGAAGTCTGTTTCCCGCAAGCATCATGGCAAAATCATCGGTTTTGGTCCGTTCGGCCAGGAGTTCAGTATGTCCGTTATAGCGAAATCCGGCTATCTGCATGGCTGTTTTATTTATGGGGCATGTTGTGATTGCCGCGATACGCCCTCTGGTTGCCAGGTTGACAGCTGTTGTTATATAGCGTACCATTGCCCTGCCTGTCTGAATAGTGGGGTTGCCCCATGATGTTTTGTCCGGATCAAGTTCGGAAAGGTTCAGTATATCAACCAATCCGCATTTATACGTGCCAGCATCAGGGTCTTTGACAGATTCGAGCTGAAGGCGGCTTAGGGTACATTTTTTTGCAGCACCCAGTGTTCGAAAATCTCCAATCACAAGAGGCCGGCAGACTTCATAAATTGAAGGGTTACAAAGGGATAAAAGGATAATCTCAGGACCGATCCCAACAGGATCTCCCATGGTAATCCCTATAATCGGTCTGTAATCTGACATCAGCATAACCTTAAATAATCAGTCTTTTTGTCTCAAAGGATGATCAAGTAAAGAATCCGGGCCCAGAGGACCAGGTTTTTTACGACTAAATAAAAATTTGTAACATTTTAGCCCTTTGAAAACATTGTCGCATTCAGGTAATCCGGTTTTAAACCGTGTCAATCACGCCAAAGGCGGATAAAACTCGTGCATAAGTGAGCGTAAAGAAAGAACAGGTGCTATCCTGTATATAAAAGCCTATTAAATACGCATATTATTTAACTCACAAGTAAAATTTGCTATTTTGCTGTTCTTTCTTAACGCTCTCTAATACACTCAAACAGTGACCTACTTTAAAACCGGATCACCTGAATGCTTGTGGAACACATTTTTCAAAAAGCTAAATTAATACAAAAATTTTATTATACTACAGAGTAATAAAAATTTTTTCAAATAAAATTGCTGTCCAAAGAATCTATTAAAATCAATTACTACAATGAATTTTGAGTCATTAACGATAGGTTGCGATACTTTTTTTCAAAAATAAAAGATAATAGAAGAAATTAGGAGATTTTGTGAAGAGACAATATTGTTGGGATTCTTTTAATATAGATGGATCTGTTTAAAATACTTAAAGAAAAAAGCTATTCAAAAAAGGTTATATTTAGAAGCAGTTGTCTTTTTAAGGCAATATAAAACAATGAAAACAGTAAGATATAAATTGTTAATAACTTGTTAACAAATAAATAAAAACTCGGATCTATCAGGATTGACACAAGAGGGATGATCCCTTAAATTGTCCCCTACTTACTCAAAGCTTCGTGATAATCTGAAGTAATACTTGTAAACCGGTTGACTTCGTCAATTTTTCCTATATATCTTCACTGAAACAGCAGGTTAATCTGCTTATATAAAAGTAATATTTTAGCACTTTGAAAACATTATCGCATTCAGGTAATCCGGTTTTAGACCGTGCCAAACTCGTGCATAAGTGAGCGTAAAGAAAGAACAGGTGCTATCCTGTATATAAAAGCCGATTAAATGCGCATATTATATAACTCACAGTTAAAATTTGCTATTTTGCTATTCTTTCTTAACGCTCTCTAATACACTCAAACAGTGACCCACTTTAAAACCGGATAACCTGAATGCTTGTGGGACGCGTTTTTCAAAAAGCAAAATTAATACATATAAAATTAAGAATATAAAACATTATGGAAGCGATCTGGAACGAGGTAAAAAATTCGATTAAATTACGTATTCCCCGTCACAGTTTCCGGATGTGGATCGAGCAGCTGAAACTGACAAAGTGGGATGAAAGCTGTATAGAACTTTCTACCCCCAACTTTTTTTCAAAGAAGCGGATTCTTGACAATTATGGAGCTTTGATGGAATCTGAAATAAGCAAGGTTGCGGGAAGAGCATACCGGCTTTTAATCAAGGTTTCCGGAACAAAGCCACTTCCCAGGCCGAAATCATATGAGGATCTGCAGATGCCGCTTCCCAATGTAAATGTTCGTCCGCACAACGGACGAATTTTGCAAAGGGATTTTACCTTTGATCAGTTTGTGGTGGGAGGCAACAATGACTTTGCCTATTCAGCATCCCTTTCAATGGCTTCACAGAAGAATTCAAAGCAGAATTCTTTGTTTTTATTGTCAAAGACCGGAATGGGAAAAAGTCATCTTTCCCAGGCTATAGGTCATTATATCCTGTCCGAATATCCCTCAGACCGTGTATATTATATGACTGCCGAGGATTTTAGTAATGAAATGATTCATGCCTTTCGGCATGACTCCATCAATGCGTTCAAGGGGAAATACAGAAATGAATGTGATGTATTGCTGCTTGAAGATGTTCATTATCTTAGCGGCAAGGAGCGCACCCAGATCGAACTTGCATTGACCCTTGATACGCTTTTTGAAGCTGGCAAGAAAATAATTTTTTCTAGTTGTTATCTTCCGGCGGATATTCCGAAACTTAATGATAAATTGAGATCACGTCTCGCATGCGGTCTTATTTCAAACATTGACCCGCCGAACTTCAGGACGAGAATCAGAATATTGCAGAAGAAAACAAAGCTTAACGGATATAAAATACCCGAAGACATAATTCAATACTTGGCCGCTGAACTCGTTGAGGATGTGAGACAACTCGAAAGCGGTCTTATCGGGGTTACAGCCAAATCATCTCTTTTGGGAGCACCCATTGACCTTACGCTTGCCGAAAGTGTTGTTAAGAATATCGTGCGTCAACGAAAGAATATTACCATAGATGTCATTAAGAAACTGGTATGCAAATATTACAGTATTCCCATCGATGACATCGTTTCGAGTTCCCGCAAACAATCTATTGTTCGACCGAGGCAGATAGCGATTTACCTGTCGCGCAGATATACTGATTCTCCCCTTCAGGCTATTGGGAAAAGCTTCAATAGATATCATGCCACTGCCCTTCATTCCATCGGCGCTATTGAACGAGGATTAAAAGAAAAAGGTCCTATGCAAAAGCAGGTGGAATTTCTTTGCCAAAAACTCGAATCCGGCGAATTATAATTTATATCCTTCCATTAATGGTGTTCAATGGCACTAATGAATTCGTCGTTCAGAAAGCTTCAGAATATAGCGGGTAAAGCCCATTGCAGCAATAAAAAAGAGGATCTTGCATGTTATGCATATGATGCAACCGCCCGAAGCTATCTTCCTGATGCTGTTTTATTCCCAAGGAATGCAGAGGAAATATCTGCAATATTAATTCTTGCCAACAAAGATGGTTTCTTTGTGATCCCGCGCGGTTCCGGTTCCGGGATGACCGGGGGATCCCTTGCTGTCAGTGGAGGTGTAATCCTTGTGATGTCTCGCTTGAACCGTATTCTTGAAATTGATAAAGACAACCTCATCTCCCATGCGGAGCCAGGTGTTGTGACCGGCCGTTTTCATCAGGCTGTTGAAAAAGAAGGTCTTTTCTATCCCCCGGATCCGGCGAGTTCCGAATTCTCCACCCTGGGCGGAAACCTGGCAGAATGTGCAGGGGGCCCACGGGCTGTTAAATATGGTGTTACCAGGGATTATGTGCTGGGTCTTGAAGCCGTCCTTCCAACCGGAGAAATTATACACACCGGCGTGCAGACCGCCAAGGGAGTGGTCGGGTATGATCTGACCCGGCTTCTTATCGGATCCGAAGGAACCCTTGGAATTATTACCCGCATGACGCTTCGACTCTTGCCCTTGCCCGAGGCGGTTAGAGCGATGACAGCTGTTTTCGACAAGATGGAGAAAGCCGCTGAAACGGTTTCAGAAGTCATTAGACGCGGATTCATTCCACGAACCATAGAGTATATGGATAATGCTTCAATTCGGTGTGCAGAAAGCCACCTTAAGATAGGTCTGCCTGTTGAAGCCGAAGCTTTGTTGCTGATAGAGGTGGATGGGAAAGTCGATGAGGCGGATATGCTCATAAAGCAATTAAAGACTGTGTGCATGTCCCAGGGCGCAAAGCTTGTTAAAATAGCCGAGAACGAAGCGGAAGTTGCTAATCTCTGGAAAGCCCGCAAGGCGATTTCGCCGGCCCTGTTCAAGTATGGTCCTGATAAGATTAATGAGGATATTGTTGTTCCGAGAAGCAGGATTCCTGATATGGTCAGAAAGATAAATGCCCTAAAAGAAGAAACAGGGCTTACCATGGTGAGCTTTGGTCATGCTGGTGACGGAAACATACATTTTAACATAATGCTCGACAAAAAAAATAGGGCTGAACTGAAAAAGGCCGAGGAAGCAATTGAGGCCGTGTTCGACCATACACTTGAACTTGGCGGGACGATTTCCGGTGAACATGGGGTCGGTATAACCAAAGCCCCATACATGGCCAAAGAGATCGGTTCTGTTGAAATTGATCTTATGAAAAAGATAAAAAAGGTTTTTGACCCAAAAGGAATATTAAATCCAGGCAAAATCTTTCCAGACTGACAAAGAAATTAGACCTGAATGGTTATGCTTAATTGAGGTTTTACTGTATTTTGATAAACGTACGGTCATAAGATATCAGATCTTCCAAAAGCTCCATCTGGGTATTTTTATCGCGATCTATGGCGCAACGCAGGCTTAATGCACAAAACTTTTTGCAGATCAGATTCTCAATATTGAAATTTCCAAAACATCCAAGATGATTATCAAAAGAGATTTTATTCTTTAGCTTTTTTTTCATGCCGTATCCTTTAGCTCCAACAATGAAAGCATTTCTTTATGAATTTTGCCGTTGGTTGCAAGTATCTCCTTTTTGTCGATCGTGAACTGTTTGTTTGAAAAATCCGTTATGACCGCTCCTGCTTCTCTTGCGATCAGCTCACCGGCGGCAGTATCCCAAGGCTTTAGATTCTGCTCCCAGAATCCATCAAATCGTCCACAGGCTACATAACAAAGGTCAATTGCGGCCGAGCCGAGCCTTCTCACCCCCTGAGAGGCTTTCAGGCAGTTCGAAAAACGGGTTAACAAGGGGTTAAAGTCCTTATAATTATAAGGGAAGCCGGTTACCAGCAGACTTTCTGAAACTGTTAGAGAGTTTGATACTTTGACAGGCCGTCCATTGAGTGCAGTCCCTTTGCCTTTTATGGCAGTAAAAAGCTCTCCTGTTACCGGGCTCAAAACAACACCGAAAACCGTCTCTCCTCTTAGGGCAAAAGCTATGGAAATCGAAAAAAGGTCGAGATGATGTACAAAGTTTGTTGTACCGTCCAGAGGATCGATAATCCACTTATGATCAGCATCACCCTTATTAAGGCCGCTTTCTTCGGCCAGGATGGCATGATCGGGAAACACTTTTTTAATTGTCTCGATGATCACATTTTCAGATTCGGTATCAGCTTCTGTAAGAAGATCAATGGCACCTTTTTTTTCGACCTTAGATATCCTGCCATGGTGAGATCGAAGAACGCATCCGCCTTTATAAGCCGCGGCAATACCGACTCTTTTTAAAAGTTCAAGATCCATAAAAATTTACTTTTATAGTAATAGTTCAGCCACAAGCTTGCTATATTGCAGTAAGTCTTGATTGAAAATTAAAAAGGCTATACTCATTTTGATTTAAGCCAATAGGAAGTTGGTTAACAAAAATCAAAAGAGGAGCATAGCCATGAAATCTAATAAATCT
>JAUVVL010000207.1 GCA_030604635.1 Desulfobacteraceae bacterium | reverse complement strand
CTCGCAATCGGGTTTCGGGTGTCAGGTTTCAGGTGTCAGTAGTAAGAAACGAATTAGCTGACACCTGAACACTGAAACCTGAAACCAAAAAGTCTTGGAAAGATATTAACAAACTGGTAATGCACCCGTGACTAGAAGCAAGGACCCGGGTCCAGCGGCCACTGAACAGAGGGTATAAAATGCCAAAATTTTCATACCAGGCCATCAATGAAAAAGGAAAAGCTATTTCCGATGTGGTGGAAGCCGACTCGATTGAAATGGCAAATAACATAATACTTGCCCGTGGATACATACCGACCGGTGTTATCTCGAAAGGAGATGTTACACCCGCGCTGAGCTGGACAGGTATCAAAGAAAGATTGACTCCTGTCAGGACCCCTGAACTGATACTTTTTACCAAGCAGTTCAGGACCATGCTCCGGTCAGGCGTATCCATCATGAAATTATTACAGGTTCTGGAGGATCAGACCGACAATCTGGTTCTGAAAAAGATCATTTTTTCCATGTCACAGGACATCAAAGAAGGCGCAAGTCTTCATGATGCCTTTGCAAAACATCCCAAGACATTCTCAAATCTATACTGCGGTATGGTGCGGGCCGGAGAAGCCAGCGAGGCGCTTCCGGATATCCTTGATCGCATGATATATATCCTGGAGCATGAAAACAAAATCAAATCGGATATCAAATCCGCCCTCCAGTACCCGATAATTGTTATCTCCTTTCTGTGTATGGCTTTTTTTGTTCTGTTGACCTTTGTAATCCCAAAATTTGTCAACATTTTCATGAGCGCCGGCCTGGAGCTTCCCATACCGACCAAGATATGTATGCTGATGTATCACTTTATGGTCAATTACTGGTATATGCTTGCCGGCGGTCTGCTTGCGATAGGAGTGGGATTGAGCTTCTATTTAAGGACTGCACAAGGAAAGTTCATCCGTGACGCTTTTCTGATGAAGCTGCCCATTCTTGGCCCTTTATTCGTAAAGTCCGCCATGTCCCGATTTGCCAGTATATTTTCCATCCTTCAATCAAGCGGTGTGCCTGTTCTTGATTCGATGAAAATCTTGTCCGGCACCATCGGAAATACCGCCGTCTCACGAGAATTTGATAAGATATTCGAACAGCTTGAAGAAGGGCGCGGAATATCCAAACCATTGGAGTCTGCTAAATATTTTACACCCATTGTTATCAATATGGTTGCCGTAGGGGAAGAGTCCGGAAATCTGGATGAAATGCTAAAAGAGGTTGCAGATCATTACGATGTTGAGCTGGAGTATGCCATGAAAAAGTTAACCGACTCCATCGGTCCCTTGCTAACGATCGGTTTGGCCGCGGTGGTGGGGTTTTTTGCACTGGCAATATTCCTCCCCATGTGGGATCTGGTTGGGATTGTAAAATAAAATTATGAAACGGTACAGCTTTTACATAAGCCTTTATATTATCATACCAGTGATTTTTGCCGGTTTCTCCATTCTTTCGGTTATTATTTCCTTCCGTATTACAGAGTATTACATGCGGCAGGGGATAAAATTGACCGGGCCGATATTCTTCTTGGCCGTGCTTATTGCCTTCGTCGCTTTTGTTTGCGGTCTTCTGGTGGTGCGGTTTCTTTTAAAGCCGGTTCAAGCTTTTGTGGAAAAAGCAAAACATCTTCCGGTCTTATCAGTCCATGGTGACGAAAAGAGTGAGAGTATCAAGGGAGATGAGATTCAACGTTTTACCCAGGTTTTCAAGAAGGTTACGGATGTACTCAGCAAGGTTGACGCTCGGCAGCTTTTCCCGGAAGTTATCGGGGAGAGTATGGCCATGCGTGGTGTGATGAGCCAGATTGTTAAAGTCGCCCCCACCGATTCTACGGTTTTGATCCTTGGTGATAGCGGAACCGGCAAGGAGCTTGTGGCCACCAGTATTTATGAACATAGCCTTCGTTGTGACAAACCGTTTGTCAAGATTAATTGTGTGGCCATTCCCGAAGAATTGCTGGAGAGCGAACTCTTTGGTCATGAAAAAGGCGCCTTTACCGGTGCAACATCTCGCAAGCCCGGGAAGTTTGAAATCGCAGATAAAGGGACTATCTTCCTGGATGAGATCGGCGATATGCCCTTGAATCTCCAGGCCAAGCTCCTTCGCGTACTTCAGGAAAGGGAATTTGATAGGGTGGGAGGAAACAAGCCCATCAAGGTGGATGTCCGTTTTATAGCGGCATCAAATAAGGATCTTGAAAAGATGGTTGAGCAGGGATTGTTCAGGGAAGATCTTTATTACCGTCTCAATGTATTTTCGCTCCGTCTGCCGCAACTGAGTGAAAGGAAAGAAGACATACCCCTTTTGGTGGACAATTTTCTAAAAAAATCGCCAAAATCGGCCAAGATCTATTCAATGTCGTTGCAAATGCTTATGAATTATTCCTGGCCGGGAAATATCAGGGAGCTTCAAAATACCATAGAAAGGGCTGCGGTTTTGTGTGATAAAGGAATTATTGAAGTACGTCACCTGCCGGAGAATATTATAGATGGATTGGGAGATCATTTTCTTGAAGAATCGACAGAATCCTCATCATCTTCCATTGATGATCAATTGCGTGAAATTGAAAAGGGCATGATTATTGAAGCACTGAGAAAAACAGATGGGGTTCAGGCCAAGGCCGCCGAAATACTGGGTATCAACCAGAGGAGCCTATGGCACCGGGTAAAGAAACACGGAATTGACGCGGGTTCCTTTAAAAATTAACAAAATAATGATGGTCGATCTACAATATTTGTAGATCGGTAATAATCGATCTACAAATATTGTAGATTTATAAAATTGATGTTGTGGGCTGTAATGTAAAGCTGGGCTACAAACCGCTAATCTTTTGAATATAAAGTAATAAATTCCATCAAGACCCAACCTAATACGCCTTTTTTGCCCACCTGTATTAAAAAACCATAATATTGGCACAATATTTGCTTTAAATAATAACGAAAGCTTGTTTTATAGAATGAATTTTGCAACCGGAAATTGAATTACTTTTATAAACATAGGTGATATATTCAATAATATAGGAGGGACAACTTAATGAAATTAATGAAAAAGAAATCAAAGTCAAAGAATGAAGAGGGTTTTACACTAATTGAGATCATCGCCGTACTGGTTATTATGGGTATTCTGGCGGCAGTTGCCATACCCAAGTTCTTTGATCTACAGGCCAGGGCAAGGGAAAAAGCAATTTATACTGCTTTATCCGAAATGAAGGTTCGCGTAAATCAACGTTTTGCCAGCCAGTTGCTGGATGGCGTAGTTGTTGCTTCTGTCGACTATTCTGAAGCTAGCGTGGGCACGAACTTAGGCAATGATTTTGAAATTAATACGTGGGGTTGGGGTTCGGGTAGTACTCAGGTATCATTTGGTTTAACATACTATCCTAATCCCGATAATCACGCCCTAAACCCTGTAACCACAACCGCTTTTTTAGATTTGCCACAGACCGGTTTATAACAATTTCTAAGTTTTGTAAGTGTTGGTTATTTAAAGAGTCGGGCTCTTGTTATTGGCCCGGCTCTTTTTTTTGATAAGGTTGATGGCTTCGTAAAAAGTCAATTTTAATGCTGGATGCCCGCCTTCGCGGGCATGACGATATTTTTATCTATTTGATATTATTTCCTTTATTGTCATTCCCGCGCAAGCGGGAATCCAGAAAAATGGTAAATTTTGATTTTTTACGAGATCGTCAAGGTTAATCATTCAATAGTTCGCTCAGACTATCAGATTGATCCGCCATCGTACTGTTTATGCCGTTTACAATTCTTTCAATTCTGGAATAATCCAAGCAATTTAATTCATTATGAAAATTCAATAAAATTTCCGGCAGTTCTTTTTCCTTGATAAGCCCCATTACATGAAACACTCTTTGTTTTAAAGCTTTCTGACCTTTTAGCAGGTAATAGATTTCGATGAGGGCTAGATTTACCGGAAATTGGTCAGGAAATTGTTCAAGATGTCTTTTAAAGAAAAAGGAAGATTTTGTTAAATCATTTTTCAGCCGAAAGGCTTCTCCAATCAGGTAATTTTTATTAGACTTCATTCCTTTATTTGCTTCTTTAATAGCCTTATCCGGATCACCTTTCTTTAATAAGATAAGACTCAGTGTGCTGTGAAATCTATTTGAATCAGGGTGTAGCTGGATAGCTTTTTTGATGTATTTTTCTGCATTCGTTAAATCGTTCTTATAGAACATAATTGTTGCGATTTTATTCAATGCATCTGAATGGTTGGGGACATGCCTAAGGATTTTGTAAAATTGCTCGAGCGCTTTATCATACTCTTCAGTAATGTTAAGATAATATATTCCAAGTCTAAAGTGCGTGTTAAGTTTTTGGTGGATACTTGCACCTGGCTTTGCATATAAAGACTTTTTCAACTCAGAAAAACCTTCTTCATAATTGCCGGAGATTAATAAACCATCTCCCAGGTTATGATGGGGCCGATGTAAGTTTGGAGACTTTTTTATATTATCATCCCAGAGTGTTATGGTATCTTTAAAAATCGCATTTCGAATATGGGTTGTATGCCCTTGAGCGGCAATAAGGACAACAATACAAAAAGACATGATCAACTGGACGGATTTTTTGTAAGAAAAATAATCGAGAATATTTATTGTCAAAATCGTTATAGGCAAAAAAATGAACATTGAGGGTAAATAGTTTGTATGTTCAAATATAAGTTCCAGGGGAATGATCGATCCCTCAATAATATGGTTTGCAAAAAAGAAGATGATGCAAAAGGAAATCAGCGGCCATTTTCGTCCAACCCAAAACGCGATGAATATAATAATCAAGATGATAAAAATGGCGGGAAGAGTGGTCCAGGGTGTCAACAGGGATCCGGATATTTCAATATCATGGAGCATAGTCAGACGCGAATTGATAGGATAGAGGATCAGGCTTATATAAAAAAGGATCACACGCGGCTCTGTAAGGATTCTTTCCCAGAGTGTGAACGGCCGGAATTTGTAATTATCGAAAATAGTTGACAGGTCCACGTAATAATGGCCTAACACCAGGATAATTAGAAGAGGAAGTATGGCAATCTTTAGGTTTTTTTTCACATTTTCGCTGCTTAATCCCTGAATGAGAAACAGGTCGTACAAAAAAATGCTCACCGGCAGCATTGCTGCATTTTCCTTGCTTGCAAACGATAGCATCGCTGAAATTCCACAAAGCGCAAAGAGAGCAATCCGTTTTTTTGTGCTACTTATTGTCCGGCCTTTGAGATAAAAATACATGGCCATGATATAAAACATGCCCGCCATACTTGCCATCCGCTGTACGATGTAGGTAACGGCGGTGACCTGTATGGGATGGGTGGCCCAAAAAAAGACGGAAAGGAGTGCAACGGCGTAAGCATTTTTTTCATAACGGCCGTTCAGTAAAGGGAGTCGTAGAGTGTTGTAGATAATCAGAAAAAGAAAAATAGACGCCAGATAATGAATGGCAAAATTGACCACATGGAATCCGAAAACATTGGCGCCGCCAATATGGTGGTTGAGGGCAAAAGTGAGATAGGATAGGGGGCGGATGATCCCCTTCTTTTCAAAACCCTTAACATAAAAAGTCTTTATAATGTTTTCCCAGGACAGCGTCTTCAGGTGCACATTTTCATTTTTAACAATATTAGCAAAGTCGTCAAATTGCCATGCGCAATGAAAACTGTTGCCATAGATGATGATAAGCAAAACAAAGAGGGCTATAAAAGTAAACGCGTACCTCTTAGTATCAGGAAAATGCCATTTCAGATTCAAATCAAATGAATTCTCTTTACTGATCATTATATACAGTCTTTTTCAATTTTCATTCCCCACCAAAACCCTCCCCCTCAGACAAGTTATCTTGTGCCTCAAGCAAACTTACTTTCTGGGCAAGATTTTTTATCTGATCATTCAGGAGGGATATTTTTATAGCAGAATGAAGAGCAATCAACATGAGAAAAATGATTCCAAAAATAAAAAGCGTAGTTGTAGGTACAACAGCACCAATTAATTTTGTCAACAGCATTAATAAATCATACCACAGAACCAGTATCAGTATCACAAAACCTGTCAGAAGCCACAGCCATGAATACTCTTCTCTCAGTTTCCCTCTTTTAACAAGATAGATAATTGTGATAAATATTGAAAGACTGGTAATAACTGCAAATATTTTTTGTTGTAATATCATTTATTAATCTCCTCATTTAGATTATAAAATGCAATCAATTTTTACCTTTCAGTAAAGGCACTATTTATCTGAGGTGTCGGGGAGTTTTATCGAAAAGTTATCCTCAATTAAGCGTAATGGGTGATCAGATGTAAAGTCGTGTGCTGTTTGAGGGTATTAGGGATCGTTTAGAAAGAGCCTGACTCTTATCACGATAATAAAAAATATTAGTTTTTAAATATAGTAATTTATTTAATGATATTAATGCT
>JAUVVL010000027.1 GCA_030604635.1 Desulfobacteraceae bacterium | reverse complement strand
CAGCGCGATCAATTATAATTAAAATTGACAGAATACCTTAACTTTAGGCACTTTACACTTTTGCATACATAGAATGAATAAACCAAGTTATAAATACGTGATCGTATTTATGAATACATGTACTTAGCATCCATAAAACGCTTTTATCTTGTCCACCACATATTCCTGCTGATCATCTGAAAGCTCGGGATATACAGGAAGTGCCAGCGAATGCAAGGCCGCATGCTCGGCCACAGGAAAATCTCCTTTTTTGTGATCCAGATCCGAAAAGCATTTTTGAAGATGCAAGGGGACCGGATAGTACACCTCCGTCCCGATCCCGGCATCATCTAAAAACAGGCGAAGTTCGTCTCTTTTTTCCTCCAAACTTATCACAAACTGATTGTATATGTGGCGGTTTTCCTTTTCAACCGGAAGCCTGACCACGTCAGCCAGTCCAGAACTTGCAAAAAGTTCTCTGTATTTGCGCGCGTTTTCCTGGCGAGCCCTGGTCCAGCTGTCAAGGAATTTCAGCTTTATGGAAACAATGGCTGCCTGGATTGCGTCCAGCCTGAAGTTGCCGCCGGTTAAACTGTGATAATACTTGGGATGGGCGCCATGAACCCGGAGAATGCGCAATTTATCATAAAAATCATCTGAACTCGTTGTAACCAACCCTCCATCTCCAAAAGCGCCCAGGTTTTTGGATGGAAAAAAAGAAAAGCACCCAAAATCACCCATTGATCCTGCCCGCTTCTCCCTGTATTCCGCTCCAACTGCCTGGGCTGCATCCTCAATAACCAAAAGATTGTATTCAGCGGCAATCTTCAAGATCGGGTCCATGTCAGCACATTGACCATAAAGATGAACAGGGATGACTGCCCTCAGTCTTGCCCGTTCTTTGCCGGTCATGGCAGCTATTGCATTGTCCAGACCTTCAGGTGAAATATTATACGTGTCAGGGTCAACATCAACAAAGATCGGCCTGGCGCCAACACGGGAGATAGACCCTGCTGTTGCAAAAAAAGTATATGGTGTTGTGATAACAGTGTCTTGGGGCCCGATATCCGCAGCCATCAGTGAAATCAGAAGCGCATCTGTTCCCGATGAAACCCCAACAGCATGCTTTGAAAAACAATATCCGGCAATCTCCTTTTCAAGTGCCTCGACCCATGGGCCAAGAATAAAATACTGGCTTTCAAAGATTTCTTCAGTGACTTTCAGAATCTCTTCCTTTATGCTCTGATACTGGCTCTTTAAGTCAAGCAAAGGTACCTTCATGGTGTTTTAAAACTTCCTCTCGATATTGTTCATTAAATATTCCGGCTGAATCTCTTTTTTTTCCGGTTGCCATTGTAACCATTGGACTTTACAGAAGATGCAACCGGCCTGCAAACTGTTTCAACAGCATTATATCCAAGCAAACTATTAACATCGCGGGTCAATGATAAACCTGCCTTCAATTTCATGGAGTCGGACAGGGCGATAATCGTTTCTGTTTTTTCAGGGTTTAGCAAGTGAACGTACCCCCTGCAGGAACCCGGATGCCTTTTCAGAATATCATTTAATCTCACAAGTAACGCCTTTTCAATGCGGGTTATGTCCAGATTAATATGGATGCTTGCGGACCACGTCTCCTCGACTTTATCCATGGTTATGACCGCATCTGCCAATATCTTAACCGAGTTTTCATCTTTTTGCAGCTGTCCCTGGACCATGATGGAATTGTCATCGGACAAAAGATCATAAACTCTTGTATAAATTGAAGAAAATACCGTAACTTCAACAGAGCCTTGCAAGTCTTCTAGGGTAACAAAGGCCATTAAATCGCCCTTTTTGGTCTTTATGATCTTGGTGTTTCTGATCATGCCGCCGATTCTGACGGTTTCACCATCGTTTTTCTCCTTTAGCGTAGCGGAGTCTGCATTTGTGAACTTTTCCAGCAGATCTTCATATCCGGTCAAAGGGTGTCCGGTTATATAGAAACCAAGTGATTCCTTTTCAAGCGCTAAAAGTTGTTTTTCACCCCATTCATCGATCTCAGGCATGGAGGGCAAGTTTATGGACAGCCGGTTTCCTTGCAAATCAAACAATCCCATCTGCGGATCCGATCTTTCCTTCTGAACCCTTTGGCCGTATTCGAGGCTGCCTTCCAGGGATGCCATCATACGGGAACGATAACCTCCGGTGGAATCAAATGCACCACATTTAATAAGACTTTCAATAACCCGCTTGTTAACCTTTTTCAGACCCACACGTTCACAGAACTCAAACAGCGAAGAAAATCTCCCCCCTTCATTTCTAGCCTCGATTATAGATTCAATAGCGCCTTCACCAACGTTTTTAACAGCAACAAGTCCAAATCTTATCTTTGAACCTGTTACAATAAATTCCTTGCCGCTTTCATTGATATCCGGAGGGAGGACTTCAATACCGTGACTGCGGCATTCGGCAATATATTTTACAACACCATCTATGGAATGCATTTCACTGGTAAGTAATGAAGCCATGAACTCTACTGGAAAGTGAGCTTTCAGAAAAGCCGTCTGATATGCAATCAAAGCATATGCTGCGCTATGGGACTTGTTAAATCCATAACCCCCGAATTTTTCCATGAAATAAAATATCTTACCGGCTTCGTCAGATGGAATACCGTTGTCCATTGCCCCCTGCATGAAACGCTCCCTGTGCTTGGCCATAATCTCCGGAATTTTCTTACCCATTGCCTTTCGGAGATCATCGGCCTCTGCCATGGAAAAATTGGCCAGGTCACCGGCAATCTTCATAACCTGCTCCTGATAAACGACAACCCCGTATGTCTCTTTCAGAATCGGTTCGAGCTGGGGAACAAGGTATTCGACTGTTTTTTTGCCGTGCTTCCTTTCCACAAAATCATCCACCATTCCGCTATCAAGAGGGCCGGGACGATAAAGGGCAACCAGGGCGATAACATCTTCAAAGACTTCCGGCCTTAGCCTTACCAGTAGATCTTTCATGCCGGAACTTTCAAGCTGAAAAACTCCCGTCGTATCACCCGATGCAAGTAGGCGATAGGTATCGGGATCGTCAAAATCAAGGTTTTCGAAATCAGGAGGTGATTTCCCCTGCCGGGAAATGAGCGAAAGTGTATTAGCAATAACAGTCAGGTTGCGCAGTCCCAGAAAATCAAACTTTACCAGGCCGATCTTTTCAACATATTTCATATCGAATTGGGTTACGACCTCGCCCTTTTTCCCCTTATACAGCGGCAAATATTCTACGAGCGGCTTGTCTGAGATAACGATGCCTGCGGCATGTGTAGATGCATGCCTGGAAAGTCCTTCAAGTACACGGCAAATATTTATCAAATCGGCAATTTCAGGTTTCTTTTTTGCCAGCTCTGTAAGTCTTGGTTCCTGCTTTAATGCATTACCAAGGCTTATATTCAATACATCAGGCACCATCTTGGCTATGGTATCCACTTCGTGAAGCGGTATATCAAGGGCACGTCCCACATCACGAATTACGGCCCTGGTTTTAAGTTTTCCGAATGTAATGATCTGTGCAACATAATCACCGCCTCCGTATCGATCCGCCACGTACTTAAATACTTCTTCCCTGCCGTTTATACAGAAATCGACATCAATATCCGGCATGCTCTTTCGGGCAGGGTTAAGGAAGCGTTCAAAAATCAGACCATGCTCTATGGGATCCAGATCTGTAATTCCAAGGGAATATGCAACAAGGCTACCTGCCGCAGACCCTCTTCCAGGTCCTACAGGAATATTCCTCTCTTTGGCATGGCGTATAATATCGGCAACAATCAAGAAATACCCTTGAAAGCCCATGGAATTTATAACAGAAATCTCATTTTCCAAGCGTTTGAGATATAGTTCTTGATCAATATCAGGGTTCTTTGCCTTTATAGACTGCAGTTTCCGATGAAACCCATCCCTGACCTCTTGTTCAAAAAGCTCATCGATTGTACGGCCTGGTGCAGTTTCAAATTTAGGAAAGTGATATGTATCAAAATCGAATTCAAGATTGCACCTTCCGGCTATATCCACGGTGTGATCTAAAGCGCCCGGATAGCTCTTGAAGTCGGCATACATTTCCGATTTTGATTTAAAATATAGCTGATCAGTTTTGAACCTTAATCGTTCTGTTTCGTGAATTATCTTTCCGGTCTGGATACATAAAAGCACATCATGTGCACGAACATCTTCTTGGTCGAGATAATGGCAATCGTTTGTCGCAACAAGCGGTATGGAAAGCCTTTTGCTCATATCCAGAAGGGCCTGGTTCACATTTTCCTGTTCATCTATACCGTTGTTTTGAACCTCAAGGAAAAAGTTGTTTTCTCCGAAGATTTCAAGATAAAAGCGCGCGACTTCATCAGCCTGGTCTGTTCGGCCTTCCTGAATCCGTCTGGGAATTTCACCCCGAAGACATCCTGAAAGGGCAATAAGCCCCTTACTGTGTTGTTTCAGAACCTCCTTATCTATGCGTGGTTTGTAGTAAAATCCTTCAAACTGAGCAATAGTGGCCAGCTCACAAAGATTGCGGTATCCATGATGGCTTTCGGCCAGAAGGGTCAGGTGGGAAAGGTCCTTGCTGTCAAACGAAGTTTTATCGGTAAGACGCCGCGGAGCTAAATAACATTCGCACCCAATGATCGGTTTAATCCCGGCATTTTTCGCCTTTTCATAAAACTCCATGGCACCGAACATTGTGCCATGATCGGTAATGGCCAAGGCATCCATACCGAATTCACCCGCACGCTTTAAAAGGGGATCGATCCTTATGGCTCCGTCCAGGAGACTGTACTGGGTGTGAACATGAAGGTGTACAAAAGGGGGAGTGAGATCTGTCATTTTCCTAACTCGGATAAACCGGAAATTCGAAATTCGCGCGAAGCATCCCGAAGGGATAACCACGAAATACGAAACATCCTGCATTCTGCGGGACGAATGACCGAATGCTCAAAACGACGGAGAAGGTAACTTATTTCAAAAATATCAATCCGGCATCTTGTTTTGGTCATTAGAATTTTGGTTATTAGAGATTGTTTCGATTTATTATTCATTTAAAACAAAATATTACATACATCGTAATAGTTCGCCACAAAGACACTAAGACACTAAAATTATAATATGATTCTTTTAATGCCATTTTAAATAAGAGGCACGTTAAAATTGACATGAAACCCAAAATAATAATTAATTATTAATTATTAATTATTATCTCCCCTCTTCTTTGTGACTTAGTGGCTGAACTGTTACCATACATCGAAAAAAAATTGCCGATATAGCTTTGCAAAGCGCCTAAAAGTCATCAATCGAGACGATAATTCGGCGCTTCTTTGGTAATAATCACGTCATGGACATGGCTTTCACGCATACCTGCCGCACTGATCTTAATGAAGCGCGCTTTTTCCCTGAGCTCATCCAGTGTTCGGCATCCCGCATATCCCATGCCGGCCTTTAACCCTCCGATAAGCTGGAAAATATTGCCGGAGAGACTGCCTCTGAATGGAACACGTCCCACAATACCTTCCGGCACCAACTTGTCGCCAAAGGCATCGTCACCCTGGTAGTACCTGTCCTTGCTCCCTTTTCGCATGGCTTCTATGGACCCCATACCCCTATAGACCTTGTAGCTGCGGCCCTGATAAATGACCAGTTCTCCCGGACTCTCTTCTGTTCCAGCTAAAAGTCCGCCTATCATCACCACATGGGCGCCTGCTCCAATGGCTTTGGTAATATCACCTGAAAATTTGATGCCTCCGTCCGCAATCAAAGGAACGCCTGTTTTGCTGGCTATTGACCTGCAGTTCATTATGGCGGTGATCTGAGGCACACCGACACCTGCAACAACACGTGTGGTGCAAATGGATCCTGGCCCGATCCCGATCTTAACGCCGTCAACGCCGGCCTTGATCAGGTCTTCCGCACCCTTAGCCGTGCCGACATTGCCTGCAATCAGCTCGATGTCTCTGAAATCACTCTTTAAAATTTTGACAGCTTCAATAACATTTTTTGAATGCCCGTGAGAAGTATCGATTAAAATGATATCAGCTCCTGCCTTCAGAAGGGCCTCTGTGCGTTCTTCCTTATCAGGGCCGACACCCACGGCAGCCCCGACTCTGAGCCTGCCCATCCCATCCTTACAGGCATTCGGGTATTTTTTAATCTTCTCAATATCTTTTATGGTTATCATACCGATTAATCGACCATTTTTGTCAGTTACAAGGAGCTTTTCTATCCTGTGTTTATGCAGCAGCTTCTTGGAATCTTCCAGGGCAATCCCTTCTGAAACCGTAATAAGGTTATCCTTGGTCATGACTTCGGAAACATTCTTTTCAAGATCTGTTTCAAATCGCAGATCTCTGTTTGTCACAATACCTACCAGTTGATCTCCTTTTGTAACCGGAACCCCGGAGATGCGATACTGTTCCATCAGTTTCAATACTTCATGGACATGCTGATCAGGATGTATCGTCACCGGATCAATAATCATACCGCTTTCAGATTTTTTAACCCTGTCAACCTCAACAACCTGGCTTTCGATACTCATGTTGCGATGTATAAAACCGATTCCTCCTTCACGCGCCATACTTATGGAAGTGCGGGCCTCTGTTACGGTATCCATGGCAGCGCTGACAATGGGAATGTTAAGAGTAATGTTTTTTGTCAATCGGGTGTGTATGTTAACATCCAGCGGTAGAATATCGGAATAGCCCGGAAGTAACAAAACATCATCAAAAGAAAAAGCTTCTTCAGGCGGTATTTTTATCATGGGTTCCTCCAAAAAGGATTTTTTTTAAATTTTTTTGAAACCGAATAACAAATGGTCTTGCCTTTTGCAATCTTTATTACCCGGATTTCTCATCCTGCTTGAAGAGGAATTCGGGTTAGCTGCCTTGACATGCCTTAATTCCCGTAATAGATAAGCGTAAAAAGATTTATCCTGTGCACGGCCAAATTTTGTATTTCATAAAAGAATACTCATGCTTACTGAAATAAATCCCGAGAACCCCCAGGAACGACTCATTACAAATGTTGTCGAGATCCTCAAAAAAGGTGGCGTTATCGCCTATCCAACCGATACCTATTATGGAATCGGCTGCGATATCATGAACAAAAAGGCGATTGTAAAAATTTACCAGTTAAAGCAGAGGAATAAAATTAAGCCTTTTAGTTTCATCTGCTCGGGGCTCAAAAACATCAGCCATTATGCCAAAGTTTCAAACTACGCTTACAAAACCATGAAACGGCTTTTGCCGGGTCCCTATACTTTTATACTGGAAGGTTCGAAACTGGTACCAAAAATCATGCTGACAAAGCGAAAAACCGCTGGAATACGTGTGCCTGACAATACCATCTGTCTTGCATTGATAGAGGCTCTGGGAAATCCGATTATCTCCACGAGCGCCACAAAGCCGGACAATACCATTATTTACGACCCGTCACTTATCCACGATTTTTTTCACCCCAAAATAGATGTCGTAATTGATGGAGGCCCTGTTCCGGGACTCCCTTCAAGTGTCATATCCCTGATCAACGACATACCCGAGGTCATCCGCAAAGGTCGTGGGGATGTCAGTATTTTTGAGTGAAGCTCCCCGCCCTAAAGGGCGGGGGTTCTGCCTTACGGCAGTGCTTCGCGGCGGGGAGCAGACCGGTAAAAAGAAATGCAACTGCTCAGGCATCTCGCCACCAGGGCACAAAGACACCAAGATGGCTGAATAGTTACAAAGAAATAAAAAACGCTCACAAAAAGGAGCGCAATACCAACCCGGATTTCTAACAATAATACCGAACTTTTTTTAAAGGCCATTTTCCGGGCTATATAGATAATCAGCAGACAAAGATGGATCAACGATTCGGGTTATCAACGCTTTAGCGGATGAATCCACAATATATTTCAGGAGGGAAAATTTTTTCTTCCGGGCATAAACTGTGGAGATTTTTCCTTTGATGCCGCCCAGACGGCCGGCCCACTCAATAGCATCTTCAACATTTCCAAGACGGTCGACCAGACCCAGTTCTTTTGACTCTTCTCCTGTAAAGATACGTCCGTCTGCCAGCGATTCCACCTTGGCCTGATCCATCTTTCTGCCCTCAACAATATCCATAATAAATTGTCTGTGGATTTTTTTTGTTAATTCCTGAAGAATCTTATGCTCATCTTCCTTCATCTTTCGAACCGGCGATCCGATATCCTTGTATTCGCCGCTTTTAACCACAATGGGAACCAATCCGATTTTACGGAGAAGCTCCTGATAATTTGTAAACCCCATGATAACACCGATGCTGCCGGTTATGGTCCCCGGATTTGCAACAATTCCATCTGCCCCGGCAGCAATATAATAGCCGCCTGAAGTCGCAATTGTGCCCATGGAAGCTATCACTTTCTTTGAGCTTGAAGTCTTTCTGATCTCTCTGAAGATCTCCTGTGAAGGCCCCACGGCGCCCCCAGGGGAATCGATCCGAATTACAATCGCCTTGATAGAATCATTTTCTCGGAAAATTTTAAGGTTATGGATTACGTTTTTGGCATCTGCAATAACACCAGTTATCTCAATGACACCGACTTTCTCTCCGAATTCAAAGTCAGAATCCTTTATGCTGAGGGCAAACAGAAGGACTATTCCTATTATTGTAACCGCAACTATAGATGAAAAGACCAGAGTAAAAAAAAGGTATGGATGTCTGCGGGAGAACATAAAAAATTTGAAGTAACTGTTCAGGTATCTTGGCACCAAGGCACGCCGACTTCGCCGCCGACTTCGCCATAGTAGCCCCTGGGCTACGACGGCTGAAAAAGCAGCTGCGACGGCTGAACAAGACACCAAGAGAGACCTTTGAAAAATGTTCAATTTTCAAAGGTCTCCAAGATTATTGGATATTATTGTTCTACTTTACTCTTGCAATAGATTCTTTTCTTTCAGATAAGAGTGTAAAATTGATATATTTGTATTAATTTAGCTTTATGAAAAACGTGTCCCACAAGCATTGCGATAATGTTTTCAAAGGGCTAAGTGGCTGAATAGTTTCAATTTGAATACTTTTAATTGAAAATGCTACTCCTCATTCAATTTATTCTGAAGATCCTCACTTTTCTGAAGGTTCTCACCTTCTTGCAGATCCTCACCTTCTTGAAGGTTCTCACTTTCCTGCGGATCCTCACCTGCCTGTAAATCCTCACCTTCTTGAAGGTTCTCACTTTCCTGCGGATCCTCACCTGCCTGTAGATCCTCACTTTCCTGAAGGTTCTCACTTTCCTGCGGATCCTCACCTGCCTGTAGATCCTCACTTTCCTGAAGGTTCTCACGTTCCTGAAGGTTCTCCCGTAAGATTTCTCCGAAAGTTGAAGTCGCAGGTCCAGCGTTATTGACATATTCGCTCAGCAAGCTCTGCTCATCTTCAATTTCAAGCCGCTTGATTGAAAGGCCTATCCGCCTTTCCTCGCCGTTGATATTCATAACTTTGGCGGTGACGACATCGTTGACGTTAAATTTGCCGACAGGGGTTTTTACCTTTTCCTTACTGATTTCAGATACATGCACAAGTCCTTCTATGCCTTCTTCAAGTTCCACAAAAACCCCAAAATCTGTTAGGTTGGTCACCGTACCTGTTATCTCTTTGCCAACCTCATAGCGTTCACCAACGGTTTTCCAGGGGTCTGCCTGAAGTTGCTTGATCCCGAGCGAAAACCTTTCGTGATCCTTCTCAATATCAAGAACAATGGCCTGGAGCACATCGCCTTTCTTATATAACTCCGACGGATGCTTTATCCGCTTTGTCCAGGAAATATCGGAAATATGTACTAAACCATCGATTCCTTCGCCGATGCCTATGAAAAGACCAAAATCGGTAATGTTCTTGATTTTGCCTTCAATGGTTGTACCTACCGGATACCTTTCGCTGATTACATCCCACGGATTCGGCACAACCTGCTTCATACCCAAGGAAATCCGCCTGTTTTCGGAATTGATTTCAAGCACGACAGCCTCAATCTCCTCGCCCACAGAAACGACCTTGGAAGGATGACGAATCTTTCGGGTCCATGACATCTCAGAAACATGGATCAAACCCTCGATGCCCTCTTCCAGTTCCACAAATGCACCATAATCTGTCAGACTGACAACCTTACCCTGAATACGGGAACCCAGCGTGTATCTTTCTGTAGCGGTTGACCAGGGATCCACTGTAAGTTGTTTCACACCCAATGAGACTCTTTCCCTTTCAATATCAAGATTAAGGACCTTTACGGTAATATTGTCACCGACCGCGAAAAGATCCGAAGGATGTTTAACACGCCCCCACGAAATGTCTGTAATATGAAGCAATCCGTCCACCCCGCCAAGATCAACAAATACACCGTACTCTGTAATATTCTTTATAACGCCATCAACAACTTTGCCCTCATGAATGGCAGCTAACGTTTCAGCCCGTTTGGATTCGAGATCCTTTTCAAGAATGGCCCGTCTTGATAAAACGATATTGCTCCGTTTTCGATTATATTTTAAGATTTTGAAAAGAAATGTATTTCCAACCATCTCGTCGAGGTTGCGGATAGGACGCAAATCAGCCTGTGAACCGGGTAAAAAAGCCTGAACACCGATATCCACTGAAAATCCGCCTTTGACGCGATTTAAAATAACGCCTTCCACAGGTCTATCTTCGTCGTAAGATTTTTTGATATCTTCCCATACCCTGACTTTGGCTGCCTTTTCCTTGGAAAGAACGACACGTTCTTCTTCTTCGTCCCACCATTCCACCATCACATCAACCATGTCACCCACATTTGCGTTTACATTCCCGTCTTCATCTTTGAATTCGTGAATACGTATTTGCCCTTCTGATTTGTAACCAATGTCAACAAGAACATGATCCTTGTCCACCGAAATTATCCTGCCGGTGACAACCTCCCCTTCCGCGAAACGCTTGAAGCTTTCCTCGTACATATCCATCAAGCTTTCCATGCTGTCACCAAGGTTTTTAACATCTTCAGAACTGTCAGCCGGTTTCTGAGCTTCTTCTGAACTGTCACCAGGTTTCTGAGCTTCTTCTGAACTGTCAGCCGTGATCGGGACTTCTTCTGAGCTTTTACTCAAGTCAAGAGCTTCTGCCGAACTGTCACTCGGGTCCGGAACTTCTTCGGATGATGTATCATCAACAGATGTATCTGTTTTCAATACTTCATTTTCCTGCATACCTGCTGTATCTGTCGGCTCCCCAACGGGCTCATCAGATAAATCCTTCTGAATTAAATCATCGGTTGAATCGTTTTTTTCAAAATTTTCCATGAAACAAAATACCCCCTAGGCCAATTTATTTAGCTATAACTTGAAATGTTAGCATAACCTTTTTATTTATCAGACTCATTATCAAAAAACAACGATTATTTTAAACATATTAATTTAGCTTTTTGAAAAACGTGTCCCACAAGCATTCGGGTGATCCGGTTTTAAAGTGGGTCACTGTTTGACACGGTTTAAAACCGGATTACCTGAATGCGATAATGTTTTCAAAGGGCTAAAATGTTCCCTTTTAAACAAATGAATCAATGCCTATTTTCAATATAGGACAACATACGATCGACAACCCCTTTGGCAGAAATATCGGTGGAATCTATTATAATTGCATCTTCAGCAGGCTTTAAGGGAGCTAAATCCCTGGTGCTGTCATTTTCATCCCGACGTTTTATATCCTTTTCAACCTCTTCTAATGTCTGAGAGGTTTTCGATCTTATTTCTTTGTATCGTCTGAGTGCCCTGACTTTGCAGGATGCATCCAGATAAAACTTCACATCAGCATCGGGAAACACTACGCTGCCCATATCACGCCCCTCGAACACAACGCCTTTTTCTCTGCCCATATCCCTTTGTAAATCCAGAAGAAACCTTCTAACAACCGGTCTAGCAGAAACTGCCGAGGCAAACATCGTAATTTCAGATGTCCGTATTTGATCGGTGATATCTGAATCATTTGATAAAAGTCGCAAATCTTTTTCACCCGGCATAAATTTCATTTTAAGTTTGCTGCATAGCTTTTCAAGGCCCATATCATCATCGTGGCTTAAGCCGGATGATATAGCTTCCAGTGCAACACCCCTGTAGAGTGCACCCGTATCAATATATCTGTAACCAAGACGATCTGCCAGAATCCGGCTAACCGTCGTCTTCCCTGCACCGGCAGGACCATCTATGGTAATAATAAGACGTTTCAATTGAATTTTTGTAACGCTCAAGTATCTTGCCACAAAGGCACGCCGACTTCGCCGCCGACTTCGCCATAGTAGCCCCTGGGCTACGACGGCTGAAAAAGCAGCTGCGACGGCTGAACAAGACACCAAGATTATTGATTATTATTGTTCTACTTTTTTTGCTATGCATTCTTTTCTTTCAGATAAGAGTGTAAAATTGATATATTTTTTATTTCCTTTGTGACTTTGTGTCTTGGTGGCTGAATGGTAACGAATATATTATTTCATTTAAGGCATTTCTCAAGAGCCTTGATAAAACGAACATTCTCTTCATGAAGCCCGACATTAATTCTGATATAGTGAGGATACCCATAGGATGTCATAGACCGAATAATAACACCCTGCCTGAGCATTCTTTCAAAAACATCATCAGCGTCTTTTGCAACGTCGATCAAAAAAAAGTTTGCCTGTGTTGGAAAATATTTGACTCCCATCCGGTCCAGAGAATCATACAAAAAATCTAATCCATCATGTACAAGGGTTATGACCTTTTCTAAGAAAGCTTTGTCTTCAAGTGCTGCGCCGGCGCCGGACTGAGCCAGGGAATTAGCATTAAACGGCTGTCTGACCCTGTTCAGCAGGCTTGCTATTTCTTCCGGCATAATACCATAGCCGATTCGAAGCCCGGCCAGGCCATATGCTTTTGAAAAGGTGCGCAGCGTAACCAAAGGTCTGGTGTTATCAAGATATTTGATACCGCTGGCGCAATTTTTATCCCGGACAAATTCGATATACGCCTCGTCCACCACAACAACGACTTCAGGCGGAATCTTTTCAAGAAAATTCTCAAAATCTCTTTTGTTAATAAACGTTCCGGTAGGGTTATTGGGATTGCACAAAAAAACCATGCGTGTTCTGGATGTAATCTGATCTTTCATGCCATCCAGGTCGATTGCAAGGGACGTTAATGGAACCAAAACAGGTTTTGCGCCGGCGCTGCGAACCATTATTTCGTACATGAGAAAAGAAGGACGCGGCAAAACGACCTCGTCACCCGGTCGAAGCAATGCGCAGGTAAGCATACCTATAATCTCATCGGATCCGTTTCCCAAAACGACGTTCTGCGGTGTTAAACCGAAATGTTCAGAAATTTTGCGGATAAGTTCATGACCGCTTCCATCAGGATACCGGTTCAACTTTCCTATAGCACTCTGGATGGCCTTAACAGCCATTGGTGACGGCCCCAAAGGGTTCTCATTGGAAGCAAGCTTTATGGAATCATCAATACCATATTCCCTTTCAAGCTCCTCAAGGGGTTTTCCGGGAGTATATGGTTTTATCGATAAAATATAGTCGGGAACAGATAATTTCATTTCTGAACTTAGCGCCCTCCGGTCAGTTTATTTCGACCTTGAAAACCTGGTCCTTTGTGCCTCCGGCTCGTAGAGCCAACGCCTCGGAGAGCCAGGTCAGAGTTAACCGGCTCTGCCGAAATAAGTAGATGAAAAATTCGAAGTACGAAATCCGAAACCCGAAACAATATCAAATGACCAAAATTCTAATGTCCTAAACATTAATGCATTCTATCAATATTATTTATAATGCTCAAAAGCCCCTATGTTTTGAACATTTGGAAATTTGATATTCGGATTTGTTTCGATATTCGATATTCGAATTTCGGATTTAAAATTATTGATAGTAACCCCTTTCATGGTTAATCCAAAACCTGGTCCTATGGGCCAGGATTCTTTACTTGGGCCGCCTCTTTACCCTGCTCCAGGGCCTTCAAATTGAGAGAAATAAGATTTTCTTTGGAAGAAAACACTTTTTTGACGCACTGACGCAGTATCTCAAAATCAACAATTTTGCTGCGTGCAACAAAAGCGGCAAGCGCCACAATATTGGCCGCTTTTGTGCTTCCCAGGTCCCCTGCAATATCATTCGCAGGCACCAGGAGTTCATCAACATCATCGCGCCCTGAGCCGATTGAGATTAATGAACTGTTAATCACCACAATACCGTTTGGCTTCAACATCGGTGCAAATTTTTCCAACGAAGGACGATTCATGGCAATCAGATGCATGGGATTTCTGATAATGGGAGAACCGATAGGCCTGTCACTGATAACCACGAGACAATAGGCGGTTCCGCCCCTCATCTCCGGGCCGTATGAAGGAATCCACGCAACCTCGAAACCTTCTTCCATTGCAGCGTGTGCTAGGATGTCCCCGATTAACAAAATCCCCTGGCCGCCAAAACCAGCAAACATCACTTCACTTTGCATTCAGTCCTCCTCAAACTGCTCTGGTGTTTTATATTCACCAAGTTTGTAATAGGAAAGCATGTTCTCCTCGGTCCACTTTATCGCCTCCACCGGAGTTTTCCCCCAGTTGGTAGGGCATGTGCTTACCAGTTCCACCAGGCTGAAGCATCGTCCGTCCAGTTGATACTGGAAGGCTTTTTTAATGGCTTTTTTTGCTCTGACAATATACTTGGGCTTTATCACCGCTTGTCTCACAATGTATGCAGGTGTTTCCAGGGCTGAAATCAGTTCGGCAATCTTAATCGGCATACCAACATCCTCAACATCGCGGCCAGCCGGCGAGGTTGTGGTCTTCTGGCCAGGCAACGTTGTCGGCGCCATCTGCCCGCCGGTCATACCGTAGACCGTGTTGTTAACAAAGATCGTGGTAAACTTTTCCCCCCGGTTGGCAGAATGGATAATTTCTCCCATTCCGATGCTTGCCAGATCGCCGTCACCCTGATAGGTAAAGACAACCAGGTCAGGCCGAACCCTTTTTATTCCTGTTGCCATTGCCGGCGCCCGGCCGTGGGCCGCTTCCTGAAAGTCGAATGTAAAATAATTATAGGCCAAAACCGCACAACCCACTGGTGCAATACCGACCGTACGACCCCGGACGCCCAACTCGTCGATGACCTCGGCCACCAGCCGGTGAATAACGCCATGAGTGCATCCCGGACAGTAATGCGTATGCTGGTCAGAAAGGGCTTCGGGTTTTTTAAATGTCTTTGCCATTATTTCTGCTCCTTATACGATATCTGAAAAGATTGTAACAGTTCTTTGAAACAAATCGATTTCAAACGAGCGGGAATATTTTTAAAAAGCTAAAGTGTTACAAAAGATTTAATAACATCGATTATTTCTTCCGGTGTCGGTATATCACCACCTGATCTTCCAAACCATTGAACAGGTCGCTTTCCATGAACGCTTCGCTCCACGTCTTCAACCATCTGCCCCATGCTCAACTCGATACTCACAACGACTTTACAACTGTCTTTTGAGGCTGCCTCCTCAATCGCCTTTTCAGGAAAGGGAAAGAGCGTCTTGGGTCTAATCATTGCCACCTCGAAACCTTCGGCTTTCAAATTATCAATGGCGGTTCGGCACACTCTGCTTATAATGCCATAGCTGACGATGAGCACCTGGTAATCAGTATCAATATTATAAGGTTCGTATCGAACCTCTTCTTTCTTCATGCGATCATACTTTGCCTTTAAGACACGATTATGTTCCTCCAACAGCTCTGCATTCAAAAAGAGCGATTTGACCAGATTCCTTTCGTTACTTTTCCGGGTGTCCATACCGTTTGTGGCCCAGTCATCCTTATTGCTCGGTTCAGATTTGAGGTGATCTGGAAATTCAACCGGCTCCATCATCTGGCCGATCAAACCGTCGCCCAGAATCATTACCGGGTTTCGATATTTTTCTGCCAAAGGAAATGCCATCATCACCATCTCAACCGCCTCCTGAACACCGTCCGGAGCCATTACAAGCAACCTGTAGTCCCCATGTCCGCCCCCCTTTGTGGCCTGGAAATAATCGGCCTGGGATGGAAGAATACCTCCCAAACCGGGGCCGCCGCGTACAATATTGACAAAGACCGCCGGGCACTGGGCGGATGATATATAGCTTAAGGCTTCACCCATAAGGCTTATACCCGGGCTTGACGACGTGGTAAAAACCCGGGCGCCGCATCCCGCGGCACCGAAAAGCATGTATCCTACCGCAATTTCACTTTCACCCTGCAAAAATACGCCGCCTACTTCCGGCATGCGTCGAGAAAGGTATTCTGCAACTTCGGATTGAGGTGTGATAGGATAGGCAAAATAGTTAAGACATCCTGCCCTGATTGCGGCCTCGCCAATCGCTTCGTTCCCTTTCATTAATATTTTGCCCATGTTTTTCTCCGTTTATTTTTGCTCTGCCGTATCTTCAACGATTTTGTTTACGGTTATAGCCACATCAGGACACATAATGCAGCAAGTTGTACAGAAGACGCAGTCTTCAGGACGTACTTGTTTCACGGGAAAATAACCCATTGTGTTGGCTTCATCTGAGAGTTCCAAAACTTTTTTGGGACATACGGTCACACATAATTCACATCCTTTGCATCTCTCATCGTCGATAATATGTTCATATGCCATATACCCTAACTCCTATTAATTTAACTTGGCAGCCTTTTTCCACGGCGGAACAAGTTGTCTTTCTATGGGTAAAACCGGACATGAAAAACGTTCAACATCTATTTCCGGCAAAAGCTCTATCGCGACAGTAATAAACTCAAGCGGCAATCTGCTCTCGTCAGACAGAGCTTTAACAAAATCGTATCCTTTATATATATCCTCGATTGATGTTTCATCTATCAGGTTTGCGTTGCCGACAATACCGCTTACGGTCATCTTTGAAGCTTTTTCGATATCGTCACGCATTTTCAGGCACCCTGATATAGTATCCGTAAAGGGGCGAAAAGGATTCACAATCTGGAGCATATGAACCCGCTTATCCCGAAATGAATCAGCAAGTGTTGCAAGCACGGTGGCGCCCACGTCATTGCCCCCGGCGTCTATCAATGTCAGTTGGCTCGGCCGGCGGATCATACCTGCTATAACAGGGCTCAAAATGGGGAGATCGGCCTGGAGATATTTTTCCGGAGGCACAACCACATCGATACCCAATTCGGAAAGCCGTGCCCTTGCCTCCCGGGTTCGAAAGTAAGGATTAACAAGATCAAGATCTGCAACCCGAACATCTATACCTGCACGCTTCCTGTTCACTGCAAGGTTTATGGAAACTTCTGTCTTTCCGCTCCCGTAGTTCCCTACAATTACAACAATCCCCGTCAGTCTTTCCACTTTTATCAAATCCGATCTCAATCCTTAAGGGCTCGCTTAAAAATAACTTCACATTTTAATACGCCTATTCATCCCGCCTGGCTGCGTTGCTCGTCGGTTAAATAGCTTGCTATTCGCCCTCCTCGCGCCTTGCCATGCGGGCAACTCGACTTCTGAAAATGTAAAGTTATTTCTTCGCGAACCCTAAGCCAAAAATTTAGCTGCTTTGTATTTTCATTTTATAGTGGTGTCAAGTTAATCCTCTCCCTCTTTGGCGCTTTTTTCCCTTTTTTTCAGGCTGCGCCATCTGTCGAGTCTCTGTTTGATAGTCTTTTCAAAACCCCTGTCTGTCGGTACATAGTAAGTCCTGCCCTCGAGTTTTTCAGGCAAATAGTCCTGGGGTATATATGCATCTTCATAATCATGGGCATACTTGTATTCTTTGCCATACCCGAGTTCTCTCATCAGCCCTGTCGGCGCATTCCGGATGTGGAAAGGAACAGGGAGCGCCCCTGAAGTTTTAATGGCCTCTTTAACATTTCCGTATGCTGAGTAAATACTGTTGCTTTTTGGGGACGTAGCAAGATAAACAGCAGCCTGGGCCAGCGCCAGTTCACCTTCCGGTGGTCCGAGGAACCTGAAGGCCTCCATGGCGCTCAATGCAACCCCGAGTGCATCGGGGTCTGCATTCCCAACATCCTCGGATGCAAATCTGACCATTCTGCGGGCTATATAAAAAGGATCCTCTCCGGCCGACAGCATGCGCCCGAGCCAATAGACGGCAGCATCAGGATCACTTCCCCTTAAGCTCTTGTGAAAAGCCGATATAAGATTATAGTGTTCTTCACCGGACTTGTCATACAAAAGGGCCTTCTTCTCCAGAGCATGCTCTATATCCTGAAGCGTTATTTGCACGGTTTTCCCTTTGGGGGGTGGATCGCTTCCCGATACCACCAGAGATGCGGCTACTTCAAGATTGTTTAAGGCGGCACGGGCATCGCCGTCTGCAATGCGGACAAGATGGGAAAGCGCATCTTCATCAATATTCAGATCAATATTACCAAGGCCCCTTTCCTTATCTTTGATTGCACTCTCTATGATAGCGGCAATATCATCTGACGAAAGGGCCTTTAAGGTTATCACGCGGCATCTGGACATAAGCGGCGGTATCACTTCAAACGAGGGGTTTTCAGTGGTAGCGCCGATCAGGGTTATCAGTCCGCTTTCCACATGATGGAGAAATGCATCCTGCTGGGCCTTGTTGAACCTGTGTATCTCATCCACAAAAAGAACGGTTCTTTTGTGATAAAGCTTTTGCTGATTCTTAGCATCCTCTATAACAGATCTTATCTCCTTGATACCTGACAGCACGGCGGAAAAATGGACAAAGTGACAACTGGTTTCACCTGCAAAAATCCTGGCAAGGGTTGTTTTCCCGCACCCAGGAGGACCCCAGAGGATCATTGAAAAGATCCGGTCCTGTTCAATGGCATGACGAATCAATGCCCCCTCTTCCACAACATGCTTTTGTCCCATGAACTCTTTTAGGTTCCTGGGTCGCATCCTGTCAGCAAGCGGCCTTGATGCTTCTGCGACTTTTTGTGCACCGTATTCAAACAGATCCATTGGTTATCCTTTTTTCCCCTTCCCTGTCCGCTTGCGGAAAATTATCCGGACAGGTACTTTGTCAAGCCCCGCCCCATCCCTGATCTGGTTGATCAGATACCGCTTGTAGGAAAAATGGACTGCATCAGGATAGTTTACAAAGCAAACAAAAGTAGGAGGTTCTGTAGACACCTGGGTAACATAATAAAATTTAAGACGCCTGCCTCTGTAGAGTGACGGTTCGTTCCGTTCAATCGCCCGCTCCAATATCTTGTTTAACTGCCCTGTTCCTATACGTACGGTATATTGACTGTAAACTTCATCCACCATACCGAAGATTTTCAATACCCTGAGTCCGGTTAATGCTGAAATTGTCATGACCGGAGCAAATTTTAAAAATTTTGCTTCCATTCTTAATTGGTCATGAAATTTTTTTGCTGTTTTGCTGTCTTTTTCAACAATATCCCATTTATTTAAAAGCAGAATGCAACCGCACCCACGCTCTAAAGCATAACCTGCGACATTTATATCCTGGTCTGTGATCCCCTCGTGGGCATCAATGACAATTAGTGCCACATCACACCTGTCAAGACTCCTTAATGCTTTAATAACAGAAAATTTTTCTATCTTTTTTGAAACTTTAGCTTTGCGTCGGATCCCGGCGGTATCAATAAGAAGATATGACTTCCCGTCAATATTACAAACAGAGTCGACGGCATCACGTGTTGTACCCGGAATTTCACTGACAATCAGGCGCTTTTCGCCAAGGATTCGGTTAATAAGCGATGATTTTCCAACGTTCGGTTTGCCCACAACTGCCAGTCTGATCATATCTTTTGTCTCATCTGAGATTATTTTTGGCAAGACACCTGTCAGGGCATCTAAAAAATCAGACATGCCGTAGCGATGCTCGGCGGAAACAGGATATAATTTTTCTATGCCGATGCTGTAAAAATCGTAAAGCTTCACCTCCTGTTCAAACCCGTCTATCTTATTTACAGCATAAAAAGTGGGCTTTGTTATTTCACGAAGAACTTCGACAAGATCTTCGTCAAACGGAGAGATCCCTCCCTTGCCGTCCAGCAAATGAACAATAACATCCGCGTCTTCTATTGCCTGAAGGATCTGGAAACGGATCTCGTCTGCAAAGTCACTCTCATCTTCTTCAAGAAATCCGCCTGTATCCACCAGCGTAAATTCCACACCACCCCAACTGGCATCACCATAATGACGATCCCTTGTAACACCGGGGAAATCATCCACAAGGGCATTTCTGGTGCGGGTTACACGGTTAAAAAAGGTCGATTTGCCCACATTGGGCCGGCCTATTATGGCGACTATCGGTTTCATGATAGATTATTGGCAACTACAAAATGACAAAATGCCCGCCCTGGCCTCCAGCTCCGCTTCCAGCCTGTAGGGCATACAGGCTGGAGGGTAGAGCCTACGCCTCGGAGGGTGCGACCCATTGCAACGGGCGATAGCTTATGTATCAACCCAGACATTGTTGATGCTTAAAAAAGAACTGGTGTACGGTCCGGGCCAGGGATTTCGGATTTTTGACCAAAAACCAGACTTTCGGTCAAGCACTAATTATATTGTACAATTTATTTCATAAAATCAAGATTTCAATATGTTATAATGCAACATATTTCTGAAACGCCAGTGCAGTATTGGCATCTTTCTTGACGTATGCCATTGATTTGTTTAATTAACCCATTAAACCTTCCCGCTTAGGCGGGATGGTCCAAGCTTTGCTGTGCAGATAAGTGAGTGTGTATTCACCGCCCGCTTCGCTCAAGACGCAGAGAGCGCAGAGATAAATGATTTTTCCATCGCCGTTGAGAGGACGGCAATGGAAAAGTGCTCAGT
>JAUVVL010000245.1 GCA_030604635.1 Desulfobacteraceae bacterium | reverse complement strand
GTCGCCCCCCGTGCGGGGGCGTGGATTGAAACCAGGTCAGCTGACGATTTGACGGCATATTATGGTCGCCCCCCGTGCGGGGGCGTGGATTGAAACTGAAGTGGATTGCTGAGGCTAGGCGGCTTGCCAGGTCGCCCCCCGTGCGGGGGCGTGGATTGAAACACGTTCTCCGGGACGAACCTGGCCTGGCTGGAAGGTCGCCCCCCGTGCGGGGGCGTGGATTGAAACCTGAGTCTCATATCTCATTACCAGCGAACGTATGTCGCCCCCCGTGCGGGGGCGTGGATTGAAACTCGAGATGGGGAAGATCGATGAGCCGGAGGGTAGTCGCCCCCCGTGCGGGGGCGTGGATTGAAACCTTTAATTCAATGGCTTTTGGTAGGTGTATTTTAGTCGCCCCCCGTGCGGGGGCGTGGATTGAAACTCGATACGTTTGAAGAAGCGGACCGGGTGGCAAACGTCGCCCCCCATGCGGGAGCGTGTAAAGGATAATTTGATAATTGAAGACGCCTATTGGTATATTGATTGTCATTATTGAAAGCTTGTGATATTATTTTGTCATGCAGCGAAAAGCTCGAATAGATGCACCTGGCGCGATGATAAGCTCCAGAAACTTATAAAGCATTTCCGGCAGGTGCCAGTGGGCATCATGGTCCGTGGAATCGAAGGTCAAAAGATGTTGCTAAAAGACTTAGTGCTGTAATTCGTAAATTCGATGACGTATTTTTGTCAGTTTTTTTACCGCCCGGCCTGTCCCGCTTAGCGGGGCTTCGCTTGAGACACAAAGGACGCAGAGTTAGAAAGATTTTTCCTTTGCCGTTGAGAGGACGGCAAAGGAAAATAGCTCAACCTTTATAGAATTAGAATTACATTGAAAAACAGATGTTTATTTCTTTATCCCTAAACGATGAATATTTTTGCTTTTCGCCCTCTCAGCGAAAAGCAAAAAAAATAATTTCTTTGCGCCCTCTGCGTCTCGGCGGTGATTAAAAATTATCCAATTATGATACGATACCGTATTTAAGAATATGTGTACTTAGGAGCGTTCACAAAATGAAATTAGGAATTATTGGTCTTCCCGGATCAGGAAAATCAACCATATTTGAAGCATTGACGCAAAACATTCTTCCTGAAGGACATAAAACAGAAAACCGTATCGGGACCATACAGGTTCCGGACAAACGTGTGGCTGTCTTAAGCGACATGTATAAACCCAAAAGGACCATTTATGCCCAGGTGGAATATTTTCTGCCAGCCAGGCTGCACCCAAAAAAAGATCAGAAAATTTGGACTCAGGTAAGAGACTGTGATGCTTTAATTCATGTGATCCGGAATTTCGGTGTATACGGTGTTGAAAAACCGAAACCATACCATGATTTTCATGCCATGGACCAGGAACTGATTTTAGCTGATCTTGTTGTGGCTGAAAAAAGGCTGGAAAATATCGAACTCGACAGAAGACGTGACAAGAAGACTTCTCCGGAGGAACTTTCTCTTTTAAACCAGTGCCTTAAAAACCTTGAAAACGAAATGCCATTAAGAAAGTTCCCGGATCTTGCGTCTGCCCACCTGCTTAAAGGTTATGCTTTTTTATCAGCAAAACCCATGCTGGTTATGTTTAACAACGAATATGAGGATGACGATATTCCAGAGGCAGAAGACTTGACGTCCAGTGAGGATTGCATGGTTATAAGGGGTAAACTCGAACAGGAACTTGCGCAAATGTCCGATGAAGAAGCCGATGAGTTCCTTGCTGAGTTTAATATTACATCATCTGCCATGGACAGGGTCATCAAGCAATCATATAACCTCCTTGGTCTTATCTCTTTTTTTACCGTGGTTAGTGATGAGGTAAAGGCCTGGACCGTAAAAAAAGAGACTAAAGCCGTTGACGCTGCCGAGGTAATCCATACAGATATGAAAAAAGGGTTCATACGCGCAGAGGTGGTTTCCTATGACAACCTCATGGCTGCCGGCACTTATCATGAAGCCAGAAAGAAGGGGAATGTAAGGCTTGAGGGAAAAACCTACGAGGTTCAAGACGGGGATATTATTACTTTCCGTTTTAATGTATGACCCTAATTGATCGGGTATAAAATATTCGTGCTAACCAATTTGGTAAGTCGGATCCTGAATATGTTCGCTTTTGCAGTGCGGGCAGCGACTCGGAGGGGAAAAACGCTTCCGGTTTTCAAAAACATATCCGCACTCCAGACAGCGGGAAGGTATGATAATAAGTTTTTTTCTCCGGGCTTTTACAGAACGCGCAATATGAGAAAGATGCTCATAAACCTCTTTTTCCCGAATTCCCACTGACTGGGATAGTTCCCTGGCACCCATCTCCTTATTACTCAAAAATTCGATTATCTGCTGGCGTATTGTTTGCACGTATCTCCTGCTTTTATGCCTGATTCCGGAAATTGCTTAAATTGTTCATTTATCTTTTAAATAAATACCTTTACCGACGCGCTTTATCTTGCCTTGTTTACTTGCCCTGTGAACAATACTCCTGATCTTTTTGTCATCAAATCCTGTTTTGTCTTTTAATGTTGAAATGCCGACGCCCTTTTTGTGCCGTTTAATAATCTTGATAACCATGTCCGTCGCTGACATAGCGGTTGTTTTGCGGACAGCAGGCTTTTTTACAGACGCTTTTTTCTTTGACGCCATCCTGGCTACAGTTTTTCTTTTAGATTCCTCGGCTGCATAAGCCTTGTCAAGTTTGTCCACTTTGTCAATGAGCTCCTTGGTCTCTCCGGACAGGGTCTTTAAAGTATCCGACAAAAATGACAGCATGGTCTTGAGCTTTGTCTTTGTCGTTCCCATTCCTGCCTTTTTTCTTATCAAAACAGGCAGTAATCTCTCTTCAGTCGATTCATAAGTTGTGAAACGTTCTGAGCAGGTTAAACATTCTCGGCGACGTCTGATGGAAAATCGTTCTTTCGTCAGCCTGGAATCGATCACTTTGTTATCAATACTCCCACAATGTGGACATTCCATAAAAAAGTCCTTTCAAACCCGAATAAATTCTTCATGAGAAATCCTGGCTAAACGGTAGCAGAGAACATTCTATTATTAACTACTTGAGGTGTCGGGGAGTTTTATCGAAAAGTTGTCCTCAATTAAGCGTAATGGGTGATCATATGTAAAAGCGTGTGCTGTTTGAGGGTATTAGGGATCGTTTAGAAAGAGCCTGATTCTTATCACGATTATAAAAAATATAAGCGCTATAACAATTTATTTAATGATATTACTGCTCTTTCTTTACGATCCCTTATACGCGAGTTCACACGATTTGGAATCTGATTATCCATGGAGCGGTCTTAAAGACGATAACTCCCAGACCCCTGAAATATATAGTAAAATTCATTCCGTTTTAAAGTGGTCCCAGCCTGAAGGCGCAAAGGATCTGATCTGACCGTTCGGAAGGATCAGTTTCATATCCCCTGAGTCGGTTATTTCGCCAATCTGATAAAGCGGGTTCCGGAACCTCTTCAAATAATCTGCCGCGATATGATCCGCTTTATCCGGTGATATAGTGCACAGGAGGGTATAGTCTTCACCACCGGCAAGGGCATATTCAACAGGATCAAAATCAAACCAGGCACAAAACTTTTCCAGATTATTAGAAACAGGTATTTTTTCAGAATAGAGACGTATGCCGACGTTGCTCTCCTCGGCGATGTGTCCAATATCGGAACTGAGTCCGTCACTGACATCAATTACTGCATGCACGCCGCCCTGACGTGCAAGAAATCGACCTTCTCGAAGATACGGTTTTGGTAGTAAATGGGCATCAAGCAGCGCCTTCAACTCGTTGGAATCTGCTTTGATATCATTTATTATCAGGTGCAATCCGGCCCTGCTGTCTCCTAAAAAACCGGTTGAACAAATTATATCGCCATGCCGGGCGGTATTGCGGAACAATATTTCTTTTTCAAATGCAGATCCGACGACCGAAATATTTATGATTAAATCAGCTTTTGAACGGGTCGTGTCACCGCCAAGAAGATTAACGTCAAATTCAGCAGCCAGTGTTTTCATTCCTTTATATAGATCTTCAAGAAAATCTATGGGGCAGTTTTCAGGAATGGCAATACTGATAAATGCTTCACGGGCAATTCCACCCATTGCGGCAATATCGCTCAGGTTGACGGATAGCGCTTTATATCCTAAGTTAAATCCGGAAGTTGCATTTCTCAGAAAATGGATCCGTTCAACAAGCAAATCCGTCGTGACAAGGGTGGCTTCGCCGGGTGCCGGAATAAAGGCAGCAGCATCATCGCCTATTGCTTTAATAACGTTTTGAGGACGGATTAAACAGCCCCGGCTGATTCTTTTGATAAAACCGAATTCACCTATATCTTTTAAATTCACTGAAACGGCCTGCCCTCTCGAATTTAATGGTTAGGATTTTGGACCTGTTTATGGGCGCCTTGCCTGTTGGACGATTTTTATTAATTCTCTGGCAGCTTTTTCAGGATCATCCGCTGCAACAATCGCCGACACAACCGCAACGCCGTCAGCACCATTTTTGATAACCTCTCCGGCATTTTTTATGTTCAGGCCTCCGATGGCGACAAGAGGAATCTTTACCGATTTTCGAATTTCGCGTAGCCCTTCCGGTCCGAGAGGGGGAGATGTATCAGTTTTTGTAGGGGTTGCGAAGATCGGGCTGACGCCAATATAGTCCGCGCCGTCTTTTTCCGCCTGAACGGCATCCTTAAGAGATTCAGCGGAAATTCCGATGATCATCGAATCTTTTAAAATGACTTTTGCCATTTCTATTGGCATATCGCTTTGACCCAGGTGCACGCCATCTGCATTTACAGCCTGAGCAATATCAACTCTGTCATTAATGATGAGAGGGACATTATGTCTTTTTAATTGATCCTTAATGGATAATGCCTGAGTGATGAATTCGCGTGTAGAGCAGGTTTTTTCCCGTAATTGAACGCAGGTTATCCCTCCACGAAGGGCAGCTTCAACGATCTGCTGCGTTGTTCTCCCTCGTGATAATTCACGGTCCGTAACGAGGTATAAAGAGTAATCAATATTTTCGGGCTTCATTTCAGTTTAATTTTCCTGGATCTTACAGCCGTCTTTTAGTTGCTCCGGGCTGATTGAATAAAGGGCATTGACCATTTCTATCATGAAACTTCCCGGTGCCGATGCTTTTTCGCCGGCAACTTCTCCGGCCAGTCCAAAAAATGCAAGCGCC
>JAUVVL010000242.1 GCA_030604635.1 Desulfobacteraceae bacterium | reverse complement strand
CCTGTGGTTAAAATTTTCGCCTTCCTTGACCTTGAACAAAATTGAACATTTTTCAAAGGTCGCAATAGGTCATCATTGCATAGAAAACTTTTGGATGTCAGGGGAAGATGTTTGGAGATGTTTAAATTTCTTCTTTGTTATGGAACTTTTTTTACTCTTTGGAAGTGGAAAGCAGAAAATTAAGCATTGCCTGGCACAGGGGGGAAGCGATTCTTCTTCTGTCTCTGATTAGAAAAAATCTACGGGACATAGGGAGATTTTTCAACTTTAACGCTTTAACAATACCTGTTTTTAGTTCCGTGTCAAGGGCCCTGGATGACAGGATGGAGATCCCGAGACCAGCTTTTATGCCCTCTTTGACAGCCGTGGATGTTCCGAATCGCGCTACAACCAGAAGAGATTCTGTTCCCCTTGATCCGGAATCCCGGAGATAGTTTTCAATGATTTTCAGCGTTCCCGAGCCGACTTCCCTCAGGATAAAAGGCTCTTCAAAAAGCTCTTCAAGCGAAACCATCTTCTTCTTGGCCCATCGGTGGTGTGCTGGAACGGCCAAGACCAGCTCGTCCTTCCACAGTTCGTGGTGTATAAGACTCTTATGGGAACTCCTGGAACCGATAACGCCCAGTTCAAGATCACCTTTCAGAACACTGCTCTTGATCTCTTTAGTATCGGCTATTGTCAGCATGGCCGAGACAAGAGGATATTTTTCGTGAAAACGCCCGATGATTTCCGGGAGGATATATTCGCCTGGAATGGTGCTGCCTCCGATATTAACTTCACCTTGTTTCAACCCAAGGAAACTTTCAATTTCGAGGCAGGCGGTCCTTTTCATGTCCAACAACAATACCGAGTGTTTGTACAGGAGTTCACCGGCTTTGGTCGGGACAATCTCCCTGCCCAGGCGATCAAGGAGTTTAGTTCCGACCATCCTCTCGAGCGAGGCTATCCTTTCACTGACAGAAGCTTGCGCCAGGAAAACCGCATCGGCAGCTTTTGAGAAACTCCCAAGTTCAACAACCTTACAGAAAATTTCCAGCTGGCGCAGGTCAAAATCTACAGAAGACATTCTATCCTCAATCAATTAACGTAACGAATTTTCTTTCAAGAACTATTACCATCAAACGACTTTACGGCAGAGGCTTTATCTTCTCCCCTCATTTCACTTTTAATCCCTTTTTCCCATATCCGGTGTTTCAATAGCGAATAGCACTTATTCCTAAAAGCCTATGGTTATGCAAAAGCATACAAAAGCTATCGATTAAGCCCAAAAACGATTCTTAAAGCTTGGGCAATTTCCTCCAATTTTGCAGGTGAGACTTTTCCGCGAATTTTTACCAGCCTGTGACGATGATCAATAGGGCGTGTCTGGAGACAGTCAGCTATAGATTTTTTAGACAGACCGTTATCTTTGGAGGGATGAATTTCTATATTAGTTATTATCCTGGCTTTTTTAACACTCCATGCAGTAACCGGAACAACTTGAATGACCGGAACTCTCTCATTATAAACATCATTGGTCACAATTACGCAAGGTCTGATTTTTCCTGTTTCTGATCCCAGTATTGGATCAAGATTGACGTCAATAATCATGCCTCTTTTCAGTGTTGTCATTCCGGCCATCCGGTTAGCGCTGTTTCAGTTAATTCTTTCAAATCATCATCTTCAGAATAAATTTCAGAATATAAATCAGCAGATTGTTTTAGACGCTCAAGTTCCATTTCTTTTTTAAAATGTTCTATAGCCGTTCGTAACATTGAGCTTTTATCCTTGAACCCATAAGCCTTGTAATTGCTCAAAAAGCGAGCCTGTGTTTCTTTAATGCTAAATTTTGCCTGTAACATACGTCCTCCTATATGGCTCCTAAATTGGGACTAAAAATATAGGCCTATTATAGGGGCTAAAATGTTGAAGGTCAATGGAAAGATTTTAGAAAGATTTTTAGTTGGGCAGAAGAAATGAAGAGCAACGCAGTCCCGCTCAAGCGGGATTTATGAAGCCATCAAATTTCGTTACTTATAAGCGACATCAAGCTCGATTGCCACTGATTTCAATTTCCTGTCGGAAGTCCAGAAAGGAATTTCCGACAATCGCGCTGAAGCCAGAAGGTGTACATCGACAAAGCCGATCCCCTTGCCCATCAATTTATTCTGTTTGATAAAATAGAGGAATTCATCCAGATCAACAACTAGAGTCATCGGAAGGGATTGGATTAAGGACAGGAATTCGTTCCGGTTTTTGATGTTGCCGCAGGCCAATTCTCCAATTATGAAAGGGTGGCACACGACCTCTGCATCCAGAAGTAATTTTTCAAGAAGGGGGCCGCCTTTTCGTAAGTGGTTAATCCAGATGGAAGTGTCGACGAGGACCATATCCGCTATTTTTCAGGCCTCCTCCGGGGAATAGGCCGTAAAGTTTTTTCAGTTCCGCCCAGTTTTGCAAGTCGTTTACAGCTTTCACGGGCAATCAGCGCTTCCAGTCCGAGTCGCACTAAGGCTGTCTTTTCCTTAACTCCTGTCAAACGCGATGCTTTATCCAGGATTTCATCATCTATGTTTAATGTTGTCCTCATATGCATCAATATGCATTATTTATGCATAGATGTCAATTAATATTTTTAAAGATAACCCTATTATACCCGCTATGTTTTTACTATATTGAAATCATTAACACTCAGATATCCTTTTGATTTAAGATGTTCTGCTACAGCATAGTCAGAGCCGGTTTGCTCTTTATGCAAGAAAGCTGCTTCCAAATCTTCTTTAGCCCTCGATGATGCATCATCTTCTTCGATATAGATCTCATTTGAGTTAACAAGGACAAAATGATACTTCCACTCGTCGAGAGTTATTTCTTTCAAACAGGCTATTGAAGGCGTAAAACTGCCAACATCTCCGTAGCTGCCAGGCTCAAATCTTAATTTTGGCGATAGATGCTGTTGAGGAGATGCTTTTGAGGAATTATTCATGCAGCATTTTTTAAATTTTATCCCACTTCCACAAGGGCATGGGGCGTTTCTTCCGATTTTCCTGGTCATTCAATAATCCTTTGCCATCAATATGGCGTTCTTTAGATAATGGGTATAATAGCCCCTTAACCAGTGGGGCGTTTTTTAGCACCATCTGCGTTCAAAGGGTTGGTTCACTGGGATGCCCATTTTCTATCTTCCAAGAAGGTTGTCATAAATCGACTGAATGAAGGATTTCTTTTTAAATGGATAATCGTTATAATAATCAATGGACATGAATTCCGCCTGTTCGAGCTTCTCACCTTCATCCAAAGATTCAATTACGGATCTATTGACTATCGCAGGTTCATATTTCGGGTCGATTTCAAGCGCCTTATCGAGGGCCGCAAGGGCCTCCGCTTTTCTGCCTAATTGGGCGTAACAGAGGCCGAGATTTCCATAACTTTGCGGGTGTTTTTTGTTAATCATGATGCAATCTCTAAATCCTCTAATTGCCTTTTGCCATTCTTTGTTTTCCATATACGAAAATGCCATTTCAAGTTTTTCCTGGGCCTGGCAATACTGTTCTAATGTGATATTGTCTGTTTCCATAATTTGTTGTTCTAATCCGGCAACAAAACTATTGGCCGTTTGAACCATGTCATCATGAGGGTCTCCTATTGCGATTACCTCCTTGAATGATTTTACCGCATTCTTAATATCAAATTTGTTCTTGTAAGCAACTGCCATATTGAAATGAGCTTCTATGAAATACGGGAATATGTCAGTAGCTCTTGAAAAGTACGTGATGGCGTCGTCATATTCCCCCTTGAATGCCTTGACCACCCCAATACCATAGTTAACCATATGATTTCTTGGGTATTGTATTTGGAGTCCCCAAAGAATATCTTCCCCTTTCCTTATATTTCCTCTATCAACGAGGACCAAGGCATCGTCAACAGCCTCATCAACTTCTTCGTTTATCTCCACAACAAAATGTTTTTTCTTGGATTTTTGGTCTTTTGACAACTGATATTGCTTTGCTGCTCTAAAATACCGGCAATCTTCACAGTCAGGGTTTCGCAAGTCCGCACAGCACAATGAGCATATCAGCTTGTCGTGATATATTTTGCATTTTCTCCTCGCCTTGTTCTTAGCACAAAGCGTGCATTTTATCTTTTTCATTGAAAGTCGCCTTTCCTTAAGCAAATAGAAACTACAAACCCCATAGATTTGATACGATCACAACCTCCCAACCTAGGGTTAACCTGCTGACAACATTGTGGACCAACCAAATTTGAAATACCACCAAACGTTCATACGGGGCAGTGGCTTTGAAAAATCGCCGTGCTGTTGGCAGGCGTTTGAACCCATTGTTATGTCACGCTATCTGAGTAACTCGAAAAGACCGAAGTTTGAGGCCCTCTTATCGAATGTGAGCACACATTCACATCCCGAAAATTTCGCAGAGTGTGCGATTAAAAGATCCGAAAGATCCATTTTGGTTTCTCGTGCCGAAGAAATAAAGCTCTGAATTGCCGGTTGTTTCTCAAACTCCAGAATGGGCATTAGTAGAAGCTCATTAATGGAATCTATTATCTCTTGTCTTGGAATCACATAAACAGAATCCAGAACCCAGACTGTCTCAAGGACAACAAGCAGAGGCACAAACAATACCTCCTTATCGGACTCCGCCTGTTTGAATATCCTGTAAATGGTTTCGGCTTGTCGCTCGTCATCCTTCAAGAGGAAGCGAACCAGCGCGTTAGTGTCCAAGGCCCTCATTTGAAATTCGCCTGCATCTTCCGCCTTATCCCGGCGTCCATTTTCTCAACAGAAATGGGCTTCCTTCCCAGCTTGTGTAACCTGCCGAATACATCATCTACCTTCTTGGTGACGGGCCTAAGAAGCGCTTCTCTGCTTTCGGTGATGACAAATTCAACCTTGTCTCCTGCATGCAGCCGCAGGGAATCTCGAACTGTTTTTGGAATCGTTATCTGCCCCTTGCTTGTGAGTGTAGCTAATGCCATATGAGTTTTTCTCCTTACTTATATTACGTTTCTTACTCTACGGTAAGACAAGTCGGATTGACTGTCAACTAATTTTTTTGACATAACGCTGTGTGTGAACCCTGTTAATGATTGATATCATTGACACAAACACTATCCAAAGGCAAGGGCGGAACCGCGAGGGACCGTCTGAAGGGCTGGATCAAAGCGGAAGGCGAGCGAATGCGAGAGCGACTGCAAGGAGTGAGACCTTTGCAAAACGCCCCCTTTTGCCTCCCGCCATTGGCGGGATGTCAGGCTCAACATTTTGCACGAAGTGAAGCTTTAGCTTTATCCTCAAAATACTCCATGTATTCGTGCCTGCCCCGTAGG
>JAUVVL010000047.1 GCA_030604635.1 Desulfobacteraceae bacterium | reverse complement strand
CTGGTATGAAAATTTACCCTCACCGTTATAAAGGATGACAAACTAACAAAACTATCAACGTCCCCCCACCGTCCCCCCACCTCCCAAGCAGGGGTCTTCATCGCTATCAGGATTTACAAATGGTTAATCGCTCATTTTAGGATAAAAAAAGAGTTGACATAATGTCCATCAAGATGGATAATAACGGAAAATAATATCCATTGTGATGGCCAAACGTCATGTTATCTTCTATCCAAATAATAGATGTGCTGAAAAACTGGAATATATGGGGCGGTGTTAATCTGGCCCGGGATACGGTCCCGCGATTGTCCTTGCCGGAGATAAGCCGCTTTTTTCCGGACAGACAAATACTGGCTCTGATCGGCATCCGGCGATCCGGCAAATCCACCCTTATGTTCCAACTTATGGAGGAACTGGTTAATCAAGGAACAGATGAGAAGTGTCTGCTCTATGTAAATTTTGAAGAACCTCTTTTCACTCAGTATTTATCCTTGGATTTGTTGGATAATATCCTGACAGCTTTCAGAGAAATTGTAAGGCCCTCAGGCAGAATCTTCCTTTTCCTTGATGAAATTCAGGATGTTCCTTTCTGGGAACGCTGGGTTAGGATCCGCACAGATCAAGGCGTGAAGGTTATAATTTCTGGCTCATCCAGTAAGCTTTTGTCTTCAGAGCTGGCCACTTTGTTGACCGGAAGACAAATTTCCTTCAATGTTCACCCATTTACATTCAGGGAATTCATATTTTGTCAGGATGTACATACGAAAAACCTGCTCGATACTTTGAAGCAGAAGGCCGAAATAGGCGCACTTTTTCATGATTATTTGAAGTGGGGTGGGTTTCCTGAGGCGGTTCTCAAAACTGACGAATACAAGAAGCGAATATTGTTGACGCAATATTTCGAGGATATTCTATACAAAGATGTAGCTTTCAGGCATGGGCTTAAAAATATCAACCTGTTAAAGAAGTTGGGCGTCTATGTCTTGACCAATATAGGCAATAAGGTCAGCTATGGCAGATTGACAAGAGAGATGGCTCTACCTTCTGTGGAGACCGTTCGTCATTATTTTTCGTTCCTCCAGGAGGCCTTCCTGCTTTATGAACTTCCGAAGTTTTCATTCAAGTATAGGGAGCAGGTCAAGACACCACGGAAAATATATGCTGCTGATGTTGGTATGCGGAATGCTGTTGCTTTTCGTTTTTCACAGGACATAGGAAGGTTGGCAGAAAATTTTGTCTTCCTTGAATTGCAACGTCGGGGATATGAAATCTTTTACTTTCAGAAAAAACAGGAGGTTGACTTTTATGCCCGCCATGAAAGTGGAGATGCGCTGCTCATTAATGTCGCATGGGAGATGGCCGGCAGAGCGACCAGGCAAAGAGAATTGGCCGGCCTCCAGGAGGCAATGTCAGAATTAGGTGTAAAAAACGGATTGTTGCTGACAGAGCGCACAGAGGAGGAAATAAAAGTCCCGGAAGGCGATATTGCTGTCAGACCCTTATGGTTATGGGCACTGGAGTCTGGTGAATACTAATGACCAAGAGGAAAGGGCAAGGAGCAAGGAGCAAGGAGCAGGGAGGAAAGGGCAAGGAGCGGGAAGCTAAATGATAAATGATTAAAAAGATGTTTCGTTTTCAGGAATTGGAGATATGGAAGAAAGCTGTTGATATTGGTAATAGGCTTTTGGATATTGCAGATGAACTGGAAAAGAAGAAACTTTATCGCTTTGCTGATCAAATTCGAGGCGCGGGGTTGAGCATTTCTAATAATACTTGCCAAGTTCTCCTTTCTGCCTGCCCTGTAGCTCCGGGAGATGGTACTGGGGCGAGAGGAAGATGAATAAACTTACAAAACTGCCAACGTCCCCCAGGAGAAAAGAGAGGAGCACAGTCTTAGAATGCGAATCAGAAATAATCTTCTGGCCCAGTACTTTCCCGAGCTCGACAGGTTCTACAACGCCTGTGAGAGTGAAAGCCTTGCGATAGTGCAGTGGTTTCTAAATCCTGATACGATCGCAGCAATGGAATTTGGTGAGTTTTTTCACATGGTGACTACAACTCGTCGGGGGATAGCCCAGACGCTCAGGCTGCGCAAGATTCACCGCCTGGCAACCGAATCTGTGGGTTGTCCTATGGGACCTGCAGCCGAACATGAAGCCGACCTTCTTGTTGAAAAGCTCAAGCAGGTGCGCCAACAGATAAAAAAAACTGATGATTTAATCGAAGACTTTTGTCTTGAATTTTCTGAATATAGCTATTTATTGACGATACCGGGCTTTGGCCCTTACATATCCGCCAGGGTGTTGGCGTCGATTGGCGATCCTTTTCGGTTTGAAAACCGCAAACAGCTTATCAAGATGGCCGGCTATGATTTGTGTGCAAATCGGAGCGGAAGAACAAGCGATAAAGCGGTTCCGGTAATATCCAAAAAAGGCAACAGCGAGCTTCGCTATGCTTTGTATCAGGCAGCTAACGTAGCAGCCGCAAGGGTCGATCTGTTCAGAGCATACTTCACCAAACTTCTTCGTGGAAGGGAACGTGAGCGCGGGATTAAAACAAAGATGCGCGTTAAGCTGGCTGCAAAAATGCTGATAATTGCCTGGACATTGATGAAGAAAAAGCAGCCGTTTGATCCGGCGCATTTGAGTACCGACTAATTTATTTTCCAGTTTCGGCGAGAGAGCCCGTTCTACCAACGTCGGGGCATACGACCTCGGGAGGGACAAGGATGCCTGTCCCGCTTTCCAAGCGGGAGGCCTCTCACCCTCAGGGGCGTAGGCCCTACGGGCCGGAGGCTGAACTTTTGACTCTGGATAAGGGATGATCAGTGGCCGCATTCTGTCGGCATACTGGATAAACGTAACGATTAGAGGCAGGGTTCGTACTTGTGGGAGATTCGCCGAAAATTTGTCAAAGAACCATAAGGAGAAGTAGGTCTTGAAACTGGGCGCACTTCTATCTCATTGATATTTCAACGAAATTAGAATCGTGACTTTTTGCTTGACATGGGGATTATAGGATGTCCCCCCACCTCCGTCGCATTTCTATCCAAGCTGAGGGGGGTGCCGGGCGACCGGCATTCCTACCGCGACCCTGTCGTCCTCGTCCCCAAAGTTTACATTTATGCCACCGATTCAGGAATTATTTAAAAAAATAAATTCAAAGCGAATACAAAAAGAAACAGCGTGGATAATCTTTGGCCAGGCAGGGACTGCTGTTGCAGGATTATTTGGCGTAAAGTTGCTGACAAATGTCCTTGGCCCTGGCGAATTTGGCAAATTGTCCCTTGCAAATACAATTGTGGCGCTTGTCTCAACTAACTTCTTATTCGGCCCGCTTGGCGCAGGATTGATGCGTTTTTGGGCTATTTCCAGAAGTCAAGGCAAGTTAAATAGATTTTACGTTGTTTCAAATCAACTAAAGCAACATACTATTTTAATAAGTATTGTTGTTGGCGTTGTATTGGCTATGGCTGTAGCCTTTATCGAGGGCATGGAATGGGCAGCCTTGATAGCGGTTTCCACTGCAGTAGGTATCTTTGGAGGATGGTTGGGCCTCCGCATGTCAGTTTTTACTGCGGCTCGTAAAAGGCCATTGGTGGCATCCTTAAACATAGGTAATGCGCTTTTCAAACCAGTTATAGCCGCATGCCTTGTTTTACTGATATCTGTAAGCGCATTCTGGGCAATGGCCGGTTACCTCGCTGCGGCATTATTCCTTGTATTGCTGGCAGAACGTTTTTATATGAGTATTGTTTCAGATACATCAGTGCCTGTACCAATATCAGATAACAGCGTCACCACTGATATAAGAAAGAATATCATCTCTTTTTCATGGCCTTTTGCCGTATGGGGGAGTTTTGGCTGGGCACATATGTCTTGTGATAAATGGGCACTTCAGTCTTTTCATGGCCCTGAAATAGTAGGTGCATTTGCCGTGGTGTCGCAATTGGCTGTTTATCCTCTGATATTCGGCTCCGGTTTTCTAAGCACGCTAGTAGCCCCTGTAGCCTATGAGAGGGCGGGAGATTTAACACAACACCAAAAGGTGATGTCTGCCTATAAACTTCTTGCATCCATATCTGCCATTTATGCTTCAGGTGCCATAATATTGATGTGGTTATATTTTATGTTTCATCATAATCTGGTACTTTTAATAAGTAATATACAATTTGCCGAGTTTTCGTTTTTATTACCCTGGCTGACCGGTGTATGGGGGCTGTTCTACCTGGGTCAGATTCTTTCCAGTTTTGGTATGGTTGCAAATAAATCCCAGGCTTACATTGCCCCCAAAATAGCGGCAGCAGTCATTGCAGGGATAAGCACCTTTTATCTGTCTGTAAAATATGGGGTGGCTGGTGTAGTATGGGGCCTGGCATTAGCTGGATTTGTTTATGCTTTTTGGTGTTTTGTGATAGCCGTAAAGTTGGTTGTGCATACAAATACCGAAAAATCATTTATGCACGAGGAAATAATATGATTAGGAAGTATGCGAGAAATATAGTTGAAAAAATACCGTTTTGGGCAATGACGTACAGGATTGTTCACGATGAGTTGACTTTCACGAGAGCAAGACCTGTTATGATGCCGCAGGGTTTTCGATCAAAGGAAATAATAAAAAACAGGAGATGTGAAATGCCATGAAAGTGCACAACAAAATAAAGCAAATGGTTGAGATTTGCCCAGCACTGGCTTTTACATACCGGACACTGCGCGATGCCTGGCTTTTACAACGGCAGCGGGCAGAGCTTACGCCATACGGATTCAGGTTAATGGGCAGCCGAGCAATGCAGACAGGCGCTTTTGAACAGGAAGAAACGGCATTGATTGAGAAAATGCTTGTTGATGTGGATGTATTCGTTGATGTTGGAGCGAATATCGGATTTTACACCTGTCTGGCTCGGTCAAAAGGAGCTTATACCATTGCTGTTGAGCCGCTCACGCAAAATATGGATTATCTGTATGCTAATCTCTATGCGAATGGCTGGAATGACGTGGAGGTTTATCCAGTTGGTTTGGCCCGTAGTCCAGGCTTGGCCAACTTATATGGGGGGGGGACTGGGGCATCTCTGCTGGAGGGCTGGGCTGGCGCTTCACCGTTAATGCGTCGTACAATTGCTTTGTCGACATTAGATATTGTTTTGGGTGAACGGTTTGTCGGAAAAAAGTTGCTTATCAAGGTGGATGTAGAAGGGGCAGAATACGAGCTGTTACAGGGAGCGAGCAGGACTTTATCGCTGACGCCCGCGCCAATATGGATTGTGGAAATCGGGCTGGCTGAACACCATCCCTCAGGTTTCAATCGAAATTATGCCGGCACGTTTGACGTTTTCTGGAAGTATGGGTATGAATCGTGGACTGCAAACAATCTGCGTCAGTCCGTCACACCAGCCAGCATAGAAGAGTGTGTGAGGTTGCGGAGGACTCGGTTTGGGACGCACAATTATCTTTTTATAAAGGAATGACGGTTTTGTCCTTGAATGCCAAGAACGAGGAAATATTGTGAATATTAAACAAACTTTTTGCCCTGTTTGTGGCGCTTCAGAATATAAAATCCTCTTTCATGACCACAACAGGCGTGACAATATTGATTGCTCTGGGATTTATGTGCAATGCGAGGAGTGCTCGCTGGTTTATCTGCGGGAGCGTCCGCCGTGGGAGGAGATTGTGAGATTTTATTCTTCTGTGGATGATGGACTGACAGCGAATGCAGGGCGGGCGGATGCGGAAGAGTTAAGGCGGCAGGCTGAAAGGCCTGTGCCAAAGTGGAAACGGGTTTTGCGAAAGGTTCGCTTCCGGCCTCATTCATGGCCTCTTGAGTCTGTGCAACCGGGAAGTAAACGTCTTTTAGATCTTGGATGCGGGAGTGGCGCAAAGCTTTTTGAGTTTGCTGAGCGCGGCTATGATATTTGGGGTATTGATGTGGGAGAAGATGCAATTCGGCTTTCCAAGGAACTGTTGCCACAAGGACATTTTTCCCAGGGAGAATTGCAGGAGACCAATCTGCCGGATGGCCATTTTGACTACATTCGAATCGATAATGCTTTGGAACATGTTCCGAATCCAGAAGAAGTGATCAGAGAATGCCGCCGTCTGCTTTCCGGGGGGGGACAACTTATGGTTTATGTGCCACATGGCAGGAGCCTAAGTATGAGGTTTATGAAGGGCAACTCCATTTCCGCATGGATACCGTTTCACCTCCAGCTTTTTACACGTAAATCCCTGAGGCGGTTGTTGGAAGAAGCAGGTTTTTCTGATATCCGCATTCATGAATATAATCCTACATCCTGGCTGCCGTTGAGTATCATGCAGTGGAGAAATCAAAAGCAGCCCACTGTGAAATATGACCACCCCTGCTGGCTGACCTTGGCCTGCTATCCCATAGGCTGGCTTGCCGCTAAAGTGCATTTGGCTGAAGAATTGGTTGGGGTGGGCACAAAAGATAGGATTGAATTTTAGAAAATCAGTCAAAAAATAACCCTCTCAACAATTTATACCCTAAGATAGAGTCTATAATTGCCGATGATTAAGATAATAAAAATATTAATAATACTCACGGTCCTTAGTTTTTTTCACGAGAATTTCCGTATAGATTTCACTGGAGTCCACATGCTCACAACAAATTGGTCCGTTCGCGCATATAGACCTTATATGCATGAAATTACCATCTTACTGGCTTTTGGACTATGGCTTGTTAATTTTTTTATTAGACGAACTAAACGGAAATCTAACGTGCCTTTAGTTCTTCCATCTATACTGATAGTCCTATTACTACTTAACGCTATTATGACTTTTGGTAATTATGATGTGCCGCCTGGTATTGTGAGGGCTTTTGTCGAAGGTGTTCTTATGTTCATTGTTTGCAGCCGGATAAGTTGGTCAGAAGCTGAGAAACAAAATGTTGGCATCGCCCTTATATTTACAGCATCTATAGCAGCACTAGCTGCATTAATAAGTCAGTACTTGCCATGGGCAAGGAACATTCCATATTTCTATCGGCCGATGCCTCTGCATTTTCCACCTTTTTTTCAAACAACAGCAATCTATCGCGCATCCGGCTTCTGGTATGGGGTTAATGTTTTTTCGGTTTTTATGGCAATGGCTTGTGTTATGGCCAATCAACTATGCATAATAGCTAATAAAAGAAAAAAGAGATTTCTTGTGGTGTTATTTGCCATAGCTGCGATCCTGACTTTCGTTGCATTATTAAATACTTTCACACGGGGAGGATGGGTGGGCATTTCTTTTGGACTTGCTTATCTTTTGTGGAAAAACGGATTGAACAAATGGAGTTTGTATTTTGTTTTTGTTGCTATAATTATCGGTATTATTATGCATTACACGGGTCTATCCTCAAATGTACTAATCCGTTTGAGACAAACTCGAGAATTAGGAATTGATGCATTCTCAGATCGTCCGCAGCAATTTTTAACAGCCCTCAAAGTTGCATTTTATAATCCATTTGGCATTGGTCTATATGGTTTCTCAGAGACGGCCGCTGAGATGGGAATACAAGTGAGGGCTTTTGCTCACAATCTTTATATGTCGATGATGGTAAACCTTGGAATACCGGCATTGATTATATTCATTATTATAATAAGAAAGAGTTTCTATAATAATCAATATAAAAGAGAAATTAGAGAAATAGATAATGGGATTAGAGCAAGCATAGTTACTTTCCTTTCTTGTGCATTAACTGAGGAACTAATGTTTAATCCTCACGTGAGTATACTATTTTGGATCTTTCTAGGCATTCAAGCAAGCAGGGAAGCAACAAAGTCGAATGTTATCGCTGAAATATCAAATATTTAATCTACTGAAAAGAATCGAATCTGCTAACAGAGCGAATAGCTTTGTAAAGGCACGATACCAAGAACATGTGGCGGCCTATTCATTAAGTAACTATAAAAAACGAATTGAGAAAGATGGGATACTACAACTCAGCAGTAAAGGCATCCATAGAGAACTGATGGTTCGCCTAAAGCAAAGGAGTAAGCAATTAAGGCCTAAGAAAAAGGGCGATTTGCATATTTTTCTTGCGTTTCCACTGAGTAATTGGGAATCAGTTCTTCCATTAGCGTTGGCACCTTTTGGTCGAGTAACTGTTTTCGAATGGCGGTCTCTGGGTTATGATGATCAATCAATCAAATGGCTGAAACAGCGTGATTCCATGAACAAGGCCATGCTGGAGGATTTTCATAAAGCAAATGCTGAAAACCCGGTTGATATAGTCGTTGGATATGTTTCTGGTTATACAACCGATCCGAAAATACTGCAAAAAATGGGAGAAGCAGGGGCAGTTATATTTAATTTTAACTGGGATGATAAATTAGGCTTTAGTGGAAAAATGCTTGGCGGTCGCTGGACTGGTCCGGCGGCTTTGGCATCAGTAGTTGATTTAAATCTCACTAATGCGCCGGATTCCTGCATAAAATATTTTATAGAAGGCGGCCTTGCCATGTTCTGGCCGGAGGCGGCACAATCTGATATTCATAAGCCTTATGATCTTCCATTTGAATATGATGTTTCATTTGTAGGTGGTAAATACGGCTGGAGACCGAAGTTTATTGCAAAATTGCGAAAGATGGTCATAAATGTAACTTGTTTCGGAAATGGCTGGGGAAATGGTCCGTTATCTGATGAAGAGATGATAAAACTTTATTCCAGAAGCAGGATCAATCTCGGCTTTGCCGGAGTTGGGCACTCGAAAAAGCTTATGTGTCTCAAAGGCCGGGATTTTGAAGTTCCCATGAGCGGGGGGCTGTATTTAACTCAGGATAATCCCGAGCTTTCCTTAGTTTATGAAGTTGGTAAGGAGATTGCAACTTACAAGGATGAAAAAGATTGCGCTGAAAAAATTAGATGGCTTTTGACAAACCGAGATGAAGCAGCCAAGATTCGAGAAGCAGGCAGAAAACGAGCTTTGAATGACCATACTTGGGGAAAGAGATTCGAAGATATATTCAAGCTTGCAGGTGTATTACAGGAAGGTTTAGATTAGAATGAGGGAATTAGAATACACAGACTGTCCCGTTTGTGATTCAAAAGATTATGAAAAGCTTTTTACCGGGAAAGATTTTTTATTTTCGCAAAAAGAGTTTACAGTTGTGAGATGCGAGTCCTGCAAAGTAATTTTTACAAATCCACGGATTAAAGAGGATCAGATTTCTCATTATTACTTCGCAGATTACGAGCCATATAAAGAGCTAAGACAGCATGTAATTGTCCAAAAAGCCAAAAATATATTCGGTCAAGTTTTCGGAAATCCTCATTGGGAAATATTGAAAGAGCTTCAGTCGCATGAGGTAAGGTCAGTTTTAGAAATTGGACCAGGTTCTGGGAAATTACTCTTTTTTTTAAAGAAACATGGTTTTGACGTGGTGGGTGTTGAAATAGACGGCGATTGTGTTAATCGGATAAGAGAAAGAGGCATACATTGCTGTCAAGGTGATTTAGATAAAGTCATGGATGAAATCGGTTCAAAGAAATTCGATGCTGTCGTGCTCTATCATGTCTTTGAACATATTTATCATCCGAAAGAAACACTGAGAAATATCTATAATCTGCTTAATGATAATGGAATTATTCATCTTTCTATCCCTAATATTAATTCTGTTGAAGCAAGACTTTTTGGAAAATACTGGACCGGTATAGATTTACCGCGTCATATCGTTCACTATAGTAAAAATAGTATTAAACAAATTCTTATAGAAGCACACTTTGAGGTAATTAAATTAGAAAACGAGTTTTTTACATCATTTTTGGAAAGCTTAGGCTTTTTTTTGTTCAAAAAAAGGATGCCATCTAAATCGTATTTTCTTTTGTATTATCCTTGGAAGTTTTCGAAACACATACATATGAAAATTATCGGATCGGGGATAATGAAAATTATTGCAAAGAAAGTTTGAGAAAGAATGCGGATGATTAACAGCGAAAAAGAAAATATTAAAATCTTAATTTATGGCGAACCTTATAAATGGGCCATGGCTTACAATCTAATGGAGGCGTATCAATATTTGGGCCATAGAGTAAACATCTTTGATTGGACCCAATATCTTTACCGTATAAAACATTATAGCCTTAAGAATAGAATTCTCGATAGAGTTCTATTTACGATTGTTGCAAGAAGAATAAACGATGATTTTTTAAAATTTGCAAAAAGAATCCAATATGACCTACTTATAGTTTTGAAAGGAATTCATCTTTTTCCAGAAACGATAATGGAGATAAAAAAAAGCATAAGTTTTGTTGTAAATTGGAATCCTGATGATTTTTTTAATCCATTGAATAATTCTCGATATCTTCTTGGTGCTTTTGATAAATATGACTGTATTTTTACTTCAAGAGGTCATTTAAAAGATGAATATTACAAAAAGGGGGCAAAACAGGTTGAAATCCTTAACTGGTATTATCTTCCACAATTTCTTTATCCCATAGAAGTTTCCTCAGAGGAAAAGAAAAAATATGGAAGCGATCTCGTTTTTTTGGGAACATGGAGCAAACGCAGGGAAGATCTCATAAGCCATTTCAGCAAATTTGACCTAAGGGTCTGGGGAGCGCAATGGCATCATTCTCGAAAAACATTTAGAAAAAATATTGCCTGCAATCCTCCAATATTTATGGATGAAATGTGTAAGGCCATAATTTCTTCAAAGATCAATCTAAACATGTTAACCAAAGAAAATAGAGATACAACAAATATCAGGAATTTCGAAATCCCAGCATGTTCCGGATTTCAGCTGTCCGAACGGTCGCCGGAGATTTTACAACTTTTTGAAGAAGACAAAGAAGTCGCATGTTTCGATACACCCGAGGAGATGGTCTCTAAATGTGATTATTATTTGCAGCACAAAGAGGAACGAGATAAAATTCGACTTAACGGTTATCAGCGACTCATTAAAGGCAACCATACCATGAGTGACAGAGCCAGGGAAATACTTGCCGCATTAGCGATCTAAAAGTTATTTTAATTTAATGAACTCTTTAAAGGACATCCCTTCCGTTTTCGTTGTTATTCCAAACAAGAATGGACTCCGTCATCTTAAATACTCCCTGGAATCATTAAGCAAAACTGTCTATTCAAACTATCACCTGGTGTTGGTTGACGATCGATCCGATGATGATTCCATCCGTTTTGTCACGTCCAATTATCCAACTGTACATGTTATCAATAACCAACGTTCTAAAGGGTTTGCGGGTGCGGTGAATTCGGGAATTTTGTATGCGGTTGACACTGGTGCCGACTATATAGCTGTTTGTAATAATGACATTAAAGTATTGCCCGAATGGATAGATCTGGTTGTCGACGTTTTCAAAAAAAAGGAAAAGATCGGGTTGGTTGGTTTTACGGAAGTCCTGAAGGAGAAGGGCGATTTGTTTTATGCTTGGGATATAAAGAGTGAGGTTAAGTATAAGGAAGTGTGTGGCTTGCCTGGATGCCTGTATATCTGTCCCACAGAAGCATTTAGAACGGTCGGCTTATATGATGAAGTTTATTTCATGTACGGCGAAGACAACGATTTTTTTTCGCGGCTGCGCAAGTCGGGCTACTCCTTAATTCAAACAAATATTCCTGTATGGCATTACGGCGAAGGTTCTTCTGAAAGTCACAAATTTTCCGCCACATGGTTGGCATATAGAAATGCTTTGAGGTTTGCAATCAAAAATGAAACCCCTTTCAAAATAATCCGGGTGGTATTATCGCTGCTGCACCAAGGCTGTAATCCGTTTTTGCCAAGCAAAAAAAATGATCCAAATTACAAAAGGTTGAGACGGTACAATATAGGTATCAATTTTGTGCTCATTCTTGGGAGCTGTCTCTGGAACACAATAAATATTTTTTCAACACTGAGAGCACGGAATAATGCGACAACCGAATTGAAAAAAAGTTTTCAGGAGAAATGATTTTCATAACAGTTCCTAATATGATTTTTTAGAGATAGGATGAAAATTGCTATTATCAATATAACCGGCGGAGGGATGAGCGGTGGGTATCGAAAGTATCTGTGTAATGTTATCCCCCGGATGGCAAGACACAATGATGTTGAAGCCATTCTTTGTGCCTCGCCTGATTCTGTTGGTGTTCAGGATTGGTTTGATTCCATATCGAATGTCAGGTTTGTGAGTTGTAAGCCGTTTCGGTTTCTGTTTTTGCATCGCGATGTTGCGTTGTTGGAGGAACTCGAAAGGTTTTCACCGGATGTTATATTTGCACCGGTGGAACGTGCCTTTCGCTTTAAGAATGTGCCTGTTGTCAATATGATTCGGAATATGGAACCTTTGATATGCCCTTATAAAGGTAATCCTGTATCAGAGATATTGAGAAACTGGCTCCGTTCCCAAAGTGCTCGAAAGGCGATGAATAAAGCAGACAGGATAATTGCCGTTTCTGAATTTGTTAAGGATTTTTTGATAAAGCAGTGGGGGATTCCGAGTGATAAGATCGGCATGGTGTACCATGGGATAGATTATCGGGAAGCTGATCATGGCAAGAGGCCTTCGACCATTCCCAGGGGTTGGGATGGCAGATTTCTATTTGTGGCGGGATCGGTTCGTCCCGCAAGGGGATTGGAAGATGCTTTTCGGGCGATGAGGCATCTGGTGGTTCGCAATGGAGAAATAGCAGGGATAGTTATTGCAGGTGCAGTCGATTCAGGGATGGTTGCTTATCAGAAAAGATTAAAAGTGTGGCTTAGAAAACATAATCTATCGCCTAGGATTTGTTGGGCAGGCAATCTAAGCGAAAAAGAGATGACATGGTGTTATCAAAATTGCCTCCTATTCATAATGACCAGTCGAGTGGAATCCTTCGGTCAAATAGCTCTGGAGGCGATGTCAAACGGGTGTATTTGTATAGCCGCGAGTAATCCCTGCCTGCCGGAGATTTTTTTGGATGCAGCGATTTTTTATCCACCTAAGGAGGGAAAGGCCTTGGCGGAGAAAATTCAGACCGTTTTAAGCTGGAATTCCAAAAAACGACAGGAAATGTCTCGCTTGGCTAGAAAGCGAGCCACCAAGTTTTCCTGGGATATTTGTGCTCAAAAAACGGTAAGAGAACTGGCTAAAGCTGCTCAGCGATAGAGCAAGTCCCATATGGAACCCAATGTCTTTATAGATAAACTTGCCGGCAATCCTGAATCTTTAAAAGATCAATTCAGGCGTTCTTTTTCATTGCTATCCCTCTTCGATGATTTTGAGCGTTCTAACGCTATATTTATAAAACCTAATCTGACCTACCCCGTTTACAAGAAGGGAGTTACTACTCGAAAAGCATTTGTAGAGAGCCTTGTTTCAGCCCTCCGGGAGATTAGTACCACAACAAAAATTTACATAGGAGAAGGAGAAGGTGGATATAATAGCTTCTCTATGACAAAAGCTATGTATAACATGGGCTTTTTTGATATAGAGATGAAATATCCAAATTTAAAGATCGTAAACCTTTCCAAACTAGCTTCACGTGAAGTACAGCTTAAAGCAAAGGGTGAATCCTATTTTCTCAATCTTCCTGCATTAATTCTTGATGAAATTGATTTTTCTATATCCTGTCCTCTCCCCAAAGTTCATTGTATGACTAAGATTACGCTTTCCTATAAGAATCAGTGGGGTTGCCTTCCAGATGTTATGAGGCTAAAGAATCATTATATGTTTGACCATATAATTTCTAAAATTTCTGACGCTTTGAAGTTTAAATATGCTTTCTTAGACGGTAAATACGGATTAAACAATAATGGACCCATGGTTGGGGATCCTGTTGAGGTTAATTGGTTTGTTGCATCCAATTCTCTCGGAGCTTTTGATATGATAGTATCTGAGATGATGGGATTTGACTGGAGGAAGATTGGTCAACTAAAAATGGCAGCAAAATATGGATTTATGCCAAAAAGAGAAGATATAGATGTAATCGGAGATATTGAATCTCTAAAGAGAAAGTTTGTTCTGAGAAGAGACTTATGGAATTATCCGGCATTAGCAGCATTTCGCTCTAACAAACTAACGCATCTATTCTATTTCTCAAGGTGGGCAAAACTTCTTCACGATATAATGTACACTTTCAGGAAAAGGCCAATCGAAGAATGAAACAAATAATTCAGAACTATAGATCGGGTGAACTCCAGATGGTGGAAGTGCCGGAGCCTGCCACTAAAGGAGGCATGCTGACCGTTAAGACAATGGCCTCCACGGTTTCTGTGGGTACTGAGAAGGCCATGATTGATGCGGCCAAAAAATCCCTTTTGGGAAAAGCCCTGGCAAGGCCTGATTGGGTGAAACAGGTCATTGACAAGGTAAAAACCGATGGAGTAGCCGAGGCATGGCGGCAATCCAAATCCAGGCTGGATATGCCTGTTCCGTTGGGGTATTCATCGGCAGGAAAGGTGATAAAGACAGATGTCAGATGTCAGATGTCAGATGTCAGAAGATTTAAGGTTGGAGATAGGGTTGCGTGTACGGGCTCCGGATATGCTTCACACGCTGAAATAGTGATTGTGCCGCCGAATCTTTGTGCCAGAATTCCTGAAAATGTATCTTTTGAAGAGGCCGCTTACGGTGCTTTAGGTGGAATTGCAATGGAAGCGGTTCGGCTGGCCCGGGTGGAGTTCGGTCACAGGGTTGTCGTAATTGGCCTTGGCCTTCTGGGGCAACTGGCTACTCAAATACTTGCGGCTGCCGGCTGTCACGTATTCGGCACTGACATTTCAGAGGATAAATCTGTTTTGGCCATTGAACATGGTGCCGAGGCAACCGGTGTTACTAAAGAGGATGATGTAATTCAGGGGGTAATGGATTTTACAGGTGGTGGGGGCGCTGATTCAGTGATAATTTTTGCCGCTGTGGAGAGTAATGAGCCTATAGAACAGGCTGCCGCCATGTGCAGAGAGCGTGGGAGGATTGTCGCAGGAGGCCTTGTTGGCCTTGATATACCGCGTAAGACCTTTTTTGAAAAAGAACTCGATTTCTGTGTCTCCCGCGCCTGGGGGCCCGGGGCACTTGACCCGGATTACGAAGAGCGGAACGTCCAGTGGCCTTTGGCTTATGTCCGGTGGACGGCCCGGAGAAACCTGGAAGAGTTTCTTAATATGGTTTCTCTTGGCAGAGTAAAACTTGATAAACTGACTACCCACAGGTTTCCCTTTGAAAAAGCCCTCGAAGCCTACGACATGATCCTGAAGGGCGAGGAACCGGTTATGGGCGTTGTCCTTCAGTATGATGAAGGACAAGGTTATTCGTTATCTGTTAATCGTTATTTGAAAGAGCAGAAAAAGGTTATACTCCAAGAAGAAAAACGAGTAACTAATCAACAAATAACAGACAACCGCGCCCAAAGGGCGATCGGTCTTGGATTGATTGGCGCAGGGCTTTTTGCGCGAGGCACGTTTCTTCCTGCCATAAAAAGGATTAAGGAGATTCGATTTGAAGGAGTTGCCACTGCTGGCGGGCTAAGTGGAAAACATATTGCTGATAAGTTCAAGTTCAATTACTGCACAACCGACTATCATGAACTCCTTTCCGATCCAAAGATTGATATCGTATTCGTGCTCACACGGCACAACAGTCATGCAAAGTTTGTATGCGAGGCACTGAAAGCAGGGAAGCATGTGTTTGTGGAAAAACCACTATGTCTAACAATTCAGGAATTAGAAGAAATTAAATTAGCCACGGACCCACACAGACAGACACAGACATTTTCCTCTGCGGACTCTGCAGAGGAAAAACCGTCATCCCTTACGGGAAGTAAGGACTCCTCAGGAGATAGCAGCGGCCTACCTTCTAACCCTCTTAACCTCTCAATTTCTCCGCTGCTTATGGTTGGCTTTAACCGACGGTTTTCTCCTGCTGCTATAAGGGCAAAAAAATTTATTGGAGCAAATGGCGCATCTTCGGTCATTCAGATACGTTGCAATGCAGGGTTTATCCCCAAAAACTCATGGGTACACCATCCGCTGGAAGGTGGAGGGCGAATAGTTGGCGAAGTTTGTCACTTCGTGGATTTGGCACAATTTCTGTGCGGGGGTCTGCCCAAAACCGTATTCGCTGCGTGTTCCAAGAGTGGACAAGAAACGCGTGATAATCTCTGTATCAGCATACATAGGTGATCGGATAAGACGTACTCAAACATATCCATAATCATGCCAACCTTTAGAAATTACACTTTAAATTAGAAACCAAGTATTCTTTAAAGGTACGTAATAAATACTTGACATGCTATAT
>JAUVVL010000265.1 GCA_030604635.1 Desulfobacteraceae bacterium | reverse complement strand
TCAAAGGTGCTGTGTAGCCCGAGCTTGCGCATAATACTGGAGCGGTGGTTTTCAACCGTTTTGGGGCTGATGAAAAGTTTATCAGCAACTTTTTTTATTGACAGCCCTTCGGCCAGCAGGGCCATGACCTCCTGCTCCCGGGCGGTCAGAGCGTCGTAACCGGCAACGGTCACAACCACCTCCTTTGGCGGCAAGCCAACAAGTTTTTTTACAACCTGCTGGGAAACCGAAGTATCCATAAAATAATCGCCTTTTAAGACATGATCAATTCCCTGCAGAAGCATATCTGCGGCCGATTCCTTTATCACATAGCCGGTGGCTCCGGCCTGAAATGCTTTAACGATATAGTCTATCTTGGAATGCATGCTGACAATCAAAATACGGGTTTTGGATGAAAATTTTAAAATATCACCGATCAGTTCGATGCCGCTTTGATCCGGCAGGGACATATCCACTAAGGCCAGATCAGGTTTGAGTTTTCTGGCCATTTTAAGTCCTTGACGCCCGGTACCTGCTTCCCCAACCACTTCATAGCTGCTGTTGCGCTCTATGATAGTCTTGAGGCCTTCCCGGAAAAGAGGATGGTCGTCAATGATTATTATGCTCTTTTTCTGACCCATTAATTTGTTGATTAAAAGGTATTTTTATAGATATTTTAGTGCCCTGCATTGGCCTTGATTGAATTTCCATATTGCCTTGAAGCAGGTTGGCCCTTTCTCTCATGCTTCGAAGGCCCATCCGTTTTTCACTATTTAATGCGCGTTTCCGCGCCTCTACGTCAAAACCTTTACCGTTGTCTTCGATGCGAAGAATGATATTCGGGGAGGCTCCAACCAGCCTGATGGTTGCCTGGTCGGCGGCGGCATGTTTCCGAATATTGTTCAGGCCTTCTTGCACCAGACGGTAAAGATGGATTTCAGTACTAAAATCCAAGTTTAATTTATATATCCCCGCCGATTGAAAGTCAACTTTCACTCCGCTATTTTCAGAAAACTCTTCACAATATATTTCAAGTGCCTTAACAAGGCCCATATCATCCAGACCAGGCGGCCGCAAATCATAGGATAGGTCCCGGACGGCTGTAATGGTTTGTTCGATCAGTTTGGAAAATTTCGCCGTTTTTCCCCTTAATTCAGGAGATATGGCTGATTGACCGTCGAATAGCATGTCACAGCCAATTTTCAGTGTAGAAAGGTTTTGGGCGATGCGGTCATGCAGCTCATAGGAAATCATCTGACGCTCCAGTTCCTGGGCCTGCATCAGCATTTGGGAAAGGTTGTGAACAAGATCTTCGGTCTGCTTGCGTGCACTAATATCTCGACTGACACCGCGGTATCCCAAAAGGTTCCCAACCTTGTCGAAAAATGGAACCCCACTTGTTTCCATGGAGACTTCAAGTCTGTCCTTTCGAATGAGAATATTATCAAAGGCCGTAATGGGTTTTACTTCCGCCACAATTTGAAAGACACTATTTTTCAAGGCCTCTTTTTCTTCGTTAGAGTAGAAATCATAGAAATATTTACCGACCACCTCATAACGGCAATAGCCTAATATGCCTTCTACTAAAGGGTTTGAATAGATATATCTGCCTTGCACATCCATCTCCCATAGCCAGTCGGATGTGTTTTCAGCCAGATCCTGAAATCGTCTTTCAGATTCACGCAGAGATTCCTTAAGTTCACTTTCGCGAATCACTTTCTTAATGACACTGGGCAGCAGGGTAAAAAAATCCCCGGACTTAACTAAATAATCTTTGGCCCCCAATTTCATAGCGTGTACAGCAATATCCTCGTCTCCCTGACCTGTGATCATAATAACCGGGATATCTATATCTTGTTGATTTAAAGCCTCCAAAAACTCGATTCCGTTCATGCCGGGCATGAGGTAATCGGTTATTATGACGGTTGCTATGATTTCATCCAGGCTTTTAAGACAGCCAGTTGGTTCCTGGAAATGATATACCGAAGCGTTCGGTAAATCCTTGGCAATGGCGCGCTTCATGAGGCTGAAATGAGCCTCTTCGTCTTCAATGATCACCAGCGTTAACGTCTCCACTATCAAAACTCCTCGAATTTTCCTTTTAGCTTATGCAAAAGGTTCAAACTTTAAGAATTGGCGGCTTATTAAGGATCATCCAGTAAAAATCAATTTGTCTGATCTTTTTCTCAAACTCCTTGAACCATACAGGCTTGGTCAGGTAGCTATTGGCATAATGTTCATACGATCGGACAACATCCTCCTCCCGTTCCGACGTGGTAAGCATGATCACAGGGATTCGTTTCAGATCGGGATCTCCCTTGATCCTCTGCAGGACATCTATGCCATCGATACCGGGGAGCTTGATGTCCAGCAGAATCAATCCCGGGACAGGATATCTGTCTTTATCTGTAAACTTTTTATGGTTGAAAAGATAGTCGAGGGCCTGCTCTCCATCGTAAACAATGTCGACCCGGTTTGCGTTCCCCGCCTTTCGAATTGCGCGTTTGGTTAGTTCCGCATGAGCCTCCTCATCTTCCACAAGTAAAATGTTTAAAGGTTCATAATACATATGTTCAAGCCTCCTTGTCTTTGAGGGTGAAGAAAAATGTGGTTCCTTTCCCTGGCTCGGATTCAAGCCAGATTCTGCCTCCATGATGTTCGATAATTCGCTTTACGATTGTCAGTCCAACACCGGTCCCCTCTCCGGCCTTTTTTGCGGATGGTAGCCGTTGGAAGATCTCGAAAATCTTTTCAAAATATATTTTTTCAATACCGATGCCGTTATCTCTGACAAAGAACACCTTCTGATCATCCTGCTCTCGGACTCCCACCTCGATACATGGAGAGGGGTTTTCCTTTCCAATATATTTAACCGCATTGGTTAACAGGTTTTCCATTACCTGAACCAATCGCTTTTTTTCCCCGTAAACCACTAAGAGACCTTTCTCAACGTTTAATTCAATACCTCTTTCCTTGATCAGAGGTTGGAGCGTTTCTAGGACTTTTTCCATGAGATTGGCAAAGGGGAACTCTGTCTTTCTTTCCGGCAAACTCCCGATGCTGGAAAGGTGTAGCAAGTCGTTAATTAAAAGCTCCATCTTGCGGGCAGCATCGCTCATATAATTAAGGTATTTTTCGCCGTCTTCAGAGATCAGGTTGCCAAAGTCTTCGCGCAGGGCACCGATAAAACCTTCAATGGTAACAATGGGCGTCTTCAGGTCATGGGAGACCGAGTACACAAAGGTTTCAAGTTCCGCGTTTTCGGCGGCGAGTTCAGCGAGCAAGGCCTCTAACTTCTTTTCATTTTTCTTTAACGTCTCTTGAGCACGTTTGCGTTCGCTGACTTCATGAAGGGCATGGTCTCTGGCCTGCCTGTACATTTGCATTCGCTGAATGAGGAAATGAAGAAGCAGCGAGAGGGTTGCGGAGATAGCAAGGCCGAAAATCAGCAGCGGAAGATTCCGAACCGCTCTCGGGGGGTAAATGGCAGCCTTAGGGGCGAGGTCCAATTGCCAGATTTTTCCACGAAAATGGATTTCTCGAAGTACGTGCAACTTATCCTTTTCCAGATTACCGTCGCTCTGTTTTTGATTCGTGTAAATCAGTCGACCTACTTCGTAGAGCCTGACCCAAAAGTTCTTTAAAATGTCCTTGGCCAAACAGGTGTCCATAATTAGCTCAACCTGAAATACGCCGTTTAGATAACCTTGCACCTTGCCGGTATAGATCAGAGGCCAGAATGTATCGAAACCGAGCCCTCCCTGAACAAGTTGCCCGCAAGGTGTAAGAACATAGCGGAGGTCTTTCCTGGCCTTTTCAAATGTATTCCATACCCTGGGGTCCCCATGTTTATAGACACTCTTGCCAAGAACAATTTCATTGCTTTCCCTGGGGAAAAACCAGCGAACAACACCAGCAGGATCGATCCAGTTGATCCCCGCAAAACCAGGGTAATGGGTGTGAAAAATCTTGGCAAACTGAAGAAAACGCTTTTGGCTAAAGTCAGGCGTGGTTCTTTCGACCCATCTCTCGGCCAATAATTCAAGAGAAGCCATGCAAGCATTCATCAGACCTTCGATACGAATTTGTATCTGTTCTGCAGAAGTTTCCGTATGTCGAAAGACGAGCTCCCGTGCATGCCTGTTTTGATTTTGCCACAGAATAACTGCACCGCTGCCAAAAAGCAAGAATGCGACAATAGGGAGAAATTTTCTGAAAAGAGACATTGATATCTTCAACTGCGCCTAAATATTACATGATGATTACCCAAGGTTAAAAAGCACATTTTTCGTATACTCGATTAGTTTTCTTTTTTCAAGATCAATAAACGGTATTACCCTAATTGAGCCGTGTGGTTATCATGCAGCCGTAGTAGACTACTGCAAATGTCTCATACTAAGGCGAGCATAATAAAGTGGACATGTCTCAGATTGCCCTCGGCAGGCGCATTCGTGCGGGATGGTTCTAAGGCTCACTACGGGCGTCCCGTGAACTCGGCCCCGCTTTCAGCGGTGCCTCAGACAGCACGGGACGCTGTCCTGCGTTTCGCCAAGAACCATCACCGTCCGGCTGCAATTTG
>JAUVVL010000225.1 GCA_030604635.1 Desulfobacteraceae bacterium | reverse complement strand
CTAAATATTGTTAACAGTTTAATTTCACAACAGATTATTAATATTGCCAATGCATTATAAAAAATCTCAAACAAGAATTTAATTTTGCCCTTTACAGGTTGTAAAAATATCCGACATGCTTGTCTCCCATTTTCTTGAAAACCCTCACATACATTTACCTTATTTTCCAATAATTACAATCTATTAAAGTGATTTAGATATTTTTTCCATTTTTGGCACGACTGTTGCTGACTTCAATATTGATGGTCTCGTAAAAAGTAAAGTCTTCTTCCTTTACCACTTCAAATAAGGATTTTGGACAAGGTTCGAGTTGAAATACTTGGGATCTCCCGTCACATCCTCACCGATCCATTCGGGTTTTTCATAGCTCTGGTCTTCGCTTTCCAGCTCCACCTCTGCAACGATCAACCCCTGGTTTTCGCCGAAAAACTCGTCCACTTCCCAGATAAATCCTCTATGTTCAATTTTGTACCTTTTCTTTTCGATGAGGTACCTTTCACACAGATCGTCCAGCATAGTATCGGCATCGGCCACCGGGATTTCATATTCGAACTCCATTCTGGTGGCTCCCGTTGTAAGGCCCTTGACAGTCAAAAACCCCTTGTCATCGATGGTGCGCACCCGCACAACACGTTCCTTGGCGCTGTTAAGATACCCCTGACGGTATGTCGTCCCCTGGGCCAGGGATCGCCAGGCATCGCCTTTGATAAGAAATTTTCTTTCTATTTCCTTGCCCATGCGGTAACCCTCCTTAAATAGTAGGCTCCTCTGGAGAATCTGTGGGGAAATATTTCAATTAACATCTTATAATGGATCGATATTGCAGAATTATTCTACTGATAGCTGTCTATTATTTTACTTAGACAGGATCTACAGGATTTTTTTGCCTTTCCGACCTCCGGCCCATAGGGGCCTACGCCCCGGTGGGAAGAAAGGCAAAAACCTAAATCCCTCTTCGAGGGAGTTCATTTGGCTATAAAAACACAATGAAGAAGCGACATGAACGTTCGTCAACAATACCATCGGCCTCTTTGGCTTTTCCCGCTGAAAGCAGGATTGCTATTTCTCGGTTTCGTCCCCGCTTTCAACGGGACAGGCCGGAAACCGGGAAAACAATAGATCCAATAGATTCTGTTAATCCTGTCCAATATAAAAATTGCAATTCAGTCGAACCTACAAATTCTTATGACGATCCTACTTTTAATTCGATTTTTGCTATAAAGTCAAATTATAATAAATAACAATATTGATAAGAATTTCTTATGAACATCGACCATTTGTTTGATATTCTTCATGAAATTTTCGGGCAAGTGCGTCACGATTATGTTGTGATACATGCACAAGCAAAACATCCTCCCGCGCTTTTATTCCCCGGATAAAACGATCACCTTTCAACGAAATCGAACCGATCACCCGATGATTTGAATCGAGTACGTTCACAAGCGTTTCCCTGAAAAGCTCTGAAAAGCATTCCATTTTGCCGATCTCATCAATCACCACCAGCGCGTCCGGTCTTTCAGGCATCATGGAAGGAACCGCTATCCGGTCTATATCCGCCAAGTTGACGCCGTATTTTCCCACCCTATAACGGCTTTTGATACTTTTATGCGCCAGCAGGCCCTGTTTACGGTCCAAGGTGTTGATTGAAAACCCCACCCTTTGACCTTTTTCGCGTATCTCCCGTGTGAAAAAACCTGTGGCCGGCGTCTCGATTCTTTGAATTATTCTTTCAATGAGTGTGGATTTTCCGCACCCTGGAGGACCTGAAAAAAGAATATTTTTGCATGTCATTGTTTTGTCGCTTTTCTGAATACAAAGGAATGCGGCGCAACACCAGTAAGATCCGCTGTTTCAAAAGGCAGCTCCTCATGCGATCCGATGATCAACAATCCATTTGGCGCGAGACTGTTCAGCACTTTTTTGAAAGCTTCTCCTTTCAGTCGATCTTCATAATAGGTCAGGACATTGTTCCTCAAAAAGATGATATCGAAATCTGAGCCTGGTGGATCCGAGAGCAGATGATGTATTTTCCAGCTAATGTCCCTTCCGAGCGAAGCCTTCACCTCATAAAGTTTTTTACCCGCTTTTCGTTTAAAATATATGGATTGAAATTCTTCTTTTACCTCCTTGAGGCTGCTGGAAGAATATATCCCGGCACGGGCTCTGTCTATGTATGCCGGATTCATGTCGGTAGCGATTACTTCAAGCTCCGGTACATACGCAAAGCTTTTTTGCAAGCAGTCCCAGACGATCTTAAAACTATACACCTCGTCTCCGCAGGCACAACCGCCCGACCAGGCCTTAATTCTTGTTCTTTTTTTTCCAATAAGCTCGGGAAGTAATTTTTTCTCAAGGGTTACCCAAAATTCACGATCGCGAAAAAAACGGCTGATAGAAACGGTCAGCAGCAGTTCACAGTGCTGCCTGGCCTCATCTTCTTTGTCGAGTTCCGCCAGGTATGCCGCCATATTGCGGCAACCCAACTCTTTCATATGCCGGTTTACCCGCTTTTTGACACCCTTCCGGACCTTTCGGTATCCTTTCCAGGAAAACCCGAATCGATTAAGCAGTTGACCAAATTGTTGATCATCCATAAAATAACTTTTATCGTATTAATTTAGTTTTTTTGAAAAACGCGCCTCACAAGCATTCAGGTGATCCGGTTTTAAAGTGGGTCACGAGTTTGACACGGTTTAAAACCGGGTTACCTGAATACGATAATGTTTTCAAAGGGCTAAAATGTTACCTTTTATCTTTACGAACAAATTGTGCAAGAGATATTTTGAGCAATGAGAACCTGGAGTCTGGAAAAATGGAGAATTACAGATGAATAAAGAACGGTTTGAGTTTTTAAGAAAAGATTATGTCCAGGGGTTTCCAGCCAACTGCGGGTTCGAAGTAGAGCGGGTGGCGTACGGGATATTTGAGTCCCGTCTTCAAATTCAACCTGTGCACAGACAGCAGGACGGGTTTGTACATGCCGGTGTCATTGCGACCATGGCGGATCATACCGGAGGTTATGCCGCCTTTACCACTGTTTCTGAAAAATATCGTATACTGACCATAGAATTTAAAATCAACTACTTCAAGCCCGCTGTTGGTGAAGTGCTGATCTGTCGTTCTAAAGTCATTAATAACGGCAGGAAAATCAAGGTCGCAGAATCAGAAGTCTTTTCTGTAGCCAAAGATCAGGAAAAACTTGTCTCCAAAGCAATGGTTACCTTAATTGTTGTGCCGGCTGCAAATTTGGCATAAGACCATTTCTTTCTGCTTTAAGGCATGATGGCTTCGTAAATCCCGCTTGAGCGGGACTGCGTTGCGCTTAATTTCGTTGTCATTGCGGCTTACGTTAAGTACGCACCCTTCGGGTACCGCGTTAGCGGGATGACACAAAATTCGCGCGCCTTGAATTTGGTCCCGCCCAGGCGGGATTACTTTGCCATCGCAATTTTGACTTTTTACGAAATCGTCAAGGCATGACAGTCTCGTAAAAAGTCAAGTTTAAAAAGGAATACTTTATTCATTTTTAAAGATGCCGTACCTTTTGAACGTTACTAATATTGAGTTTTTGTTCAGACCGTCAATCATTCAATAATTTCCTGACCCATTGCCCAATACAAAGCCGCCTTTGAAATTTTATGGTCATATAATGCATTGTAATAATTTGTCATGGTTTTGGAAAGAAGTGTCTGAGCATCCAGGACATCTGTTGAAGTGGCCATCTGACCTTTGTAGCGTTCCTTGCTTATTCTAAAATTTTCTTTTGCCTGTTCAATGGCTTTTTCGATCGTAATGATATTTTTTTCAGCTTCCCGGGTCTTTAGATAAGCCTGGTTCACCTCAAGATTTATATTGTCGAGAATTTTTTCTTTATTGTATTTTGCCTGATAGACGCGCGAAAGTTTTTCCTTTACGCCATGATAGGATCTACCCCATTCCAAGAAATTCCATGATGCAACAGCTGCTATATTCCATCCTTCAGGATCAGATATTCCTTCACCTCCGTCAACATCCCAATCGGTCCCATTAAAGAAATAATTAGCCTCGAGGTTTATAGACGGATAATAACCCTTTTTTGCAAGGGCCAATTTTTTTTCAGCAATTTCAATTTCTAAATTGGCGATTTTGATTTCCAGACGTTTTCTTTTAGCCATCTCCAGGCAATAATCGATGATATGCTCAAAAGGTGTATGATCGAGAATATCTTCGATTTCGACAGGGGATTTAATCGGCCTGCGAATGAGGGTGTTAAAATTCAATTTGGCTATTTCGAGATTATTCTGGGCAACGATAAAGTCCTGTTTGGTATTGGCCAGTTCAACCTGTGCTTGCAGGAAATCATTCAAAGGGGTTAAGCCGACTTTGTAATAATTTTCTGCCCTCTCTTTTTGGGCAGTAATTTGTGTTACGGTCTGCTGGGCAACCTTCAGGAGCTTTTGGGTTTTTAAAAGTCCAAAATATATATTTTTTGCTTCGAATATAACTTCATTGCGCTTAAGCTTCTCATTGATCCTGGCAGCATCGAGGCTGAGACTTGAAATCTTATAGCTGTTAAGCACTGAAAATCTGGTAAACAGAGGCTGGGTGAGTGAGGTGACAAATTTGTATTCATTTTCTGGACCGATTATTCCAAATGGTGGGGTGCTTATTGCCTCATCATTACGCTTATACTGATAAGTTGCACTTAAGGTGGGAAAAAAATTGGCCAGTTGGGTTTTTTTAACGGCCATGGCTGCCTTTGTTTCTTCTTTGTATGATTGCAGCTCGAGATTGACCTTTATTGCATTTTCGATAGTTTGTTTGAGGGTAAAAGTTTCACCAGGTTCCTGGGCTGTAGACAAAGCAGGAAAAAGAAGCGGATGAACGATTGTAAAGCAGAAAAATAGCATAAAAAAAGTTTTTTTTATCATGTCTTTAAACCTCCAAAATAGATTGCCTAAAACCTGCATAAACAATCTTGAAGGTTTTAGGAACTATAATTTCCTTACTCAAGCCTCTTAAATCGGCTTTTTCCATTCTCGGTGGGAGCCCTTTCATTATCTAAACGGCGCGTTAAAATCAACAGTTTCTAATACGTCAGACATTACCTCCTCTACCATCCTTTATTTCAATATAATATTACTTTTATAAAGCTTGAGCTATTTTTTTTGTCGTCCCCTCAACGGCAAAAGAAATAATATTTAACTCTGCGACCTTTGCGTCTCAAGCGAAGCGGGCGGTGAAACAATATAAAAAAATATGTCATCGAACTTACGAATCAGAACCCTAATGCTTGGAAAAACAACGAAAAATCAAAACATGACTGTTTTTTGGATTGACAAGATCACTGTATCGTGTGTAAATCGTTTTGTTGGGCTCTTTCTTCACTTAAGAACTAACTACCTGTTTTGTGAAAAAAAATGAGCCCAAAGATGTGCTAACCCGAGTCCCAATAGAACGTTTTTAACAGTTCAGCCACTAAGTCACTAAGTCACAAAGAAGAGGGGAAATAATTAATAATTAATTGTTAATTGTTAATTATTAATTATCATTTTTGGTTTCTTGTCAATTTTATCGCACCTCTAGTCAATAACCACCCCTAAAAAGGGTGGCTTGATGGTGACCCTAAAAGGGTCAGTAATTATAATTCACTCACCGCAGAGCCGCAGAGGACGCTGAGGCTTACATATTTTTTTGCTTTACGCTGAGAGGGCGTAAAGCAAAAACACATAGCCCCTGAAGGGGTACAAATGTTCACGGACACT
>JAUVVL010000292.1 GCA_030604635.1 Desulfobacteraceae bacterium | reverse complement strand
TATGGCGTACGCGCAGTATCGCCAAAATAGATAATGTCATAACCTGGAAGATGTTCCATTATTGACCTTACAACTGTAAGCCCGCCTATTCCTGAGTCGAATATTCCGATCATTTTATAATTTAAGTCCGAATATCGCCTTATCTATTGCTTTTTGGTCCAACAGGAATTGAGCCATGTTTAAAATATGGTCAACGACTTCATCGTTAAAGAAAATTATATCCGCAGTCATAGTGCCTTTCAAATATTATCGTTTACGCTTTATGGATTTGATTGGAGCGCCTGTTTACTTTCCACTGACTTTACCTTCCCGTCGATGCGGTTGGAACCGCCCTCCCTGTAATCGACCTTGATGGTCATATTTATCCTGCTGCACTCTTTCTTCAAATCTTTAAAGCAGCGCGTAACCATGGCCATAAGCTCGTCCCATTCCCCCTCGATAGTCGTGCCCATGGGGCCGAGCTTATATGGCAGCCCGCTGTCTCTTATAATCGTCACGGCCCTGGCTACGTACGGGCTCAAACTTTCGCCTTTGTCCACCGGAAAGATGGAAAAATCAATGAGTACGCTCATAAAATCCTCCTGCTTATGAAAATTGGCTGTCTGCTGAATTCAGCATTGCCAATCTTAATAGGGTTGCTCAATTGAGTTAATTCTTTTTCCTTAAGGGAATATAGAAAAATACGGCTTGAGTGTCAATTATGAATGGTCTCAAGATATGGTGAAAAATTATGGGGACATCGTGTAGAAATTGCATTTGTAAAGCACGATCTGCACGAATGTTTCATCACTCGTACTGATTTTATTCCACGGCCACCTGCTCTAAGAAAGGAAAAAGGCGGTTAAGAAAAAATCTCAACTGCCTCTCTTATTTAAACTCCGCAAGAAACGCATAAATACATTAGCGGAAATAGTCCGATAAATATGTTATGTGATAAAATTGCCTTGACAATATTATCATATGGTGTATAGTTTAGAGGACTTCTAATTAAAACTCGTATTTAGTGGAGGGATTTTTTTGGAAATACCGATGGAGATACAAGTTTCAATTTTTTTAAAGGAATTTAAAAAAATAGTAACTCAAGAAAGGGGGTTAGATATTGTTGATAGAAAAGAAAATTTAAGTTCGTTGCTACAATTAGGTTTGACAAAAAAGAATTGTGAACATGAAATTTTGAGTCTTTCTGTATCAGACTATTGCGCGGGACCAAGGCCAGACAAAGATAGGGCGGGCGTGATTTGGGAATTCGGCAAAAAAATTAATGGGCATGATGTTTATATTGGTTCTTCACACAAATGTATGCACCATTTTCGGCCATGGTAGATCAGCCAAGCAATGGTAAAGGTTTAAAATATGACTCCTTATAGACCTGAAGCCGTATGCTCTGCGGCTGATAATTTTTGCTTTGTTGTTAAGGCCTTCAACTGATGCATTGTTGATTGGCAATTTAAAATAACTGAGGATGTTTTCCTCATGCCGGCGTATCATCCAGGCAAACTTTCTGATGGGATCTAATCGGCAATGTGTTGCCCACCAGAACCATTGTTTAAGGTATTTAGACGCCCAGCCTACGGTTTTATAAGACCATAGATTTCGAAAGCTTTCTTTGAGTAAATAGGCACGGTTAATTTTCAAGTTCAATTTCTCAAGGCTACCGAGTTTGGCCTTTTGCTTTTCGGTCAGGTTCCATGGGTTCTTTAGCCAAATATAGCGGGAGTGCTTTATCAACTGTTTATGCTCTTTTCCCTTTTCTTTTACTTCATCACGGCGCACCTGATCGACAGCAGTCATTAGATGACGAACGATATGAAATTTGTCGAATACCAACAGGGCATCTGGGTCTTTCTCTTCAATCACTTTGATGTATGGCATCCACATATCACAGCAGATACCCTGCAGACCTTTGGCTATGTCCGGGCCTATGTATTCAAAAAATTGTCTGAGCGTCTGTTCGGTTCGGCCTTCACCGGACCAAATCAGTTTTTTGGTCTTAAGATCGTAAACATTAGTAAGGTACTTATGGCCTTTTCTTCTGGCAATTTCATCAATACCGATATGGGTGATGCCACTAAGATCTCTATTTTCCAAACCGTATTGGACAACAAAATCAACGGCCGCGGCCACGGTACCCCAGGCACAGTGAAAAAGGCGGGCAACCTCTATCCAGGGCAAAAGTCTGGCCCAAGTGGCCAAATAGCAGGCAAAGGCATCTGTAAGCCGACGCTTTCCTGAAGCCCAGGGGATCTGTTCAACGTAAATGCCACCGCAGTGCTTGCATACCACACGGCGCGGTGAGTAACTTAGAAAAACAGGTAGGCCCCATAGTGGAACATGCTTGAACTGCCTTTCAGGCCTTGTATCTCTGTATTTTCCAGTATGGCCACATTTTCCACAACGTGGGCGGTAACGGCGATCGGGAACTATTTTGATGTTTAGTCCAAAACTGTATCGATCAATTGAATCAACTCGAAAACCTTGCAAAGAGAGCGTTTCTTTGATTAAAGATCTAATAGGCATGGGTTCCTCCTGGATAAATGTGTGTTGGTGAATACACTAACTATCCGGAAGAGCTCATGCTTTTCAATTATTTATTTAAATTTTATGCACCCTTTTGTGTGAGGAACCTTTATATTAAACTAAAAATCGCTGAGGCCGGGTCAGTAAGGATCGCGAAATGTATTTCATTCCATGTAGCTCAACACCCATTAATTAATCCTTTTAAATCAAAAATAGAAAACAAACTAAAAGAAAAATAAAATAGGAAGGGGGCGATCATGATGAAAGGAGTGTGCCCAAATTGTGAAAAAATATCGGAATTAGAACATATAATAACCACCGAGGAGCTAAATGTTAAAGGAGAGCTTATTAAAGTTAAAGTTGAATACTATAAATGTCTTGAATGTGGAGAGGAGTTCGAAGATCCTGGTTCTAAAGACGATCCTCTAAGTAAAGCTTACCGAGAGTATCGACGTAAATATGGGATGATGCAACCGGAAGAGATTCGAGATATGCGTAAGCTTTATGGCCTCACTCAAAAAGAGTTAAGCAAGCTTATCGGTTGGGGAGGGGCTACCCTTAGCCGCTATGAAAACGGCGCCCTTCAAGATGATGCACACGATAGGGTTTTACAGCTCATCAAAGATCCAGAAAGTATGTATAGACTAATAGTTAAAAATGGGAACTTTTTGCCAGAAGGAAAAAAGAATCGACTCATAGAAGAGCTATCAGCTGCGGTTGAAGAAAAATGTTCATTTCCTAATATTTTTCAAGAACGTTTTGGGAAATATGAACCTTCAATTGAGACCGGATATAATAAACTTAATATTGACAAATTATTTGATATAATAAAATTTTTCGCTAAAGATGGCGTTTTTAAATCAAAACTATGTAAGCTAATCTTCTATGCAGATTTTAAGCATTTTAAAGATTATGCTGTATCAATAACCGGGTCTAAATATGCGCATGCTGACCATGGCCCTGTACCTGATAATTATGAGCATTATTTTGCTACCCTTATTCATGACGAAAAATCGTTACGGGTCGAAGAAGTTAACTTTGGAGAATATCTTGGTGAAAAGTATTATGCTGTGATTGAACCAGAGTTAAAAGTTTTTTCTGATAGTGAGTTAGAAGTTCTACTTCAAGTAAAAAAATTCTTTAAAGAGTATAATGCCACTCAAATTCGTGAATTTTCACATAACGAAAGAGGATATAATGAGACCAAAGTGGGAGATATAATTAGCTACGAGTACGCTAATGATTTGCAAATTGGGTATAAATAAAATCTGCTTAATAGTTGTTTCTGATACTAAGAATTCGTACAAAATGGATTAAATCAGGGTAACACTTTTTCTCCGAAAAATGAAAGGAGAAAGTGTTATGAGTTCGAAACAATTTAGCCAAAAGCAAAAACTTATCAT
>JAUVVL010000291.1 GCA_030604635.1 Desulfobacteraceae bacterium | reverse complement strand
CGCCTGCGCTGCGCGTCTTACTACTGACACCTGAAACCTGACACCCGAAACCCGATTGCGAGGTTTTCGCTCAAAAATAAATAATTTAATGGGTGAGAACCATTTTAACAAATCGGTAATGCTCCCGAGCCTTTCTTGATAGAAGGGCTCTGTCTTTTATAGCGATATCTTTATAAGGCGAACACTCTACTCGACTTTTTTTAATTTTTCTAATAAGCGCCGGGCGTTTATTATATTTTCTTTTGCCTTTTTATGCCCGGGGTTCAGGGCTAAAGTTTTTTCCCATTCCTTTATTGCGCTGCTCAGTTCTTGATTTAAAAAATGTTTAACACCTTGCAGGTAGTGTGCTTCAGCCTCTTTCTTCACAACTTCTTTAACATAAGAAATTGCTTTCTCGACGCAATCATGCCCGGGGTCTGCTTTGTTAAGTACTTTTAATGCTTCTGTATAATCTTTTCGAATAATCAATCCCCTTCCCTTTTGACAGTAAGTGTTATTGATCAAATCTCTGGCCGATTTATTCGATTTGTCGTAATCCAAAACCTTTTCTGCCACAGCTAGTACTTCTTCATATCGTTTTTCTTTCAAAAAGATTTTTGCTTTCATCAAATCTTTGTCAATTACTTCTCGTATAGCTTCTTTAACGTCTTTATATTTAGGATCTACCTTTTTGAAAGTATTTATTGCTTCAGGATACTTCTCTTCCCGGCTCAATTGCATTCCCATCTGATAGTAGGCAGCATTTTTCAAATCAGCGGCATCCTTGTTCAAATGATCATATTCCAGAATATCTCCCGCGATATTCAGCACTTCCTCGTATTGTTTTTCTTCCAAAAGGTTCTTTGCTTTTATCAGCTCATTACGAATTACGATTAACAGCTGCGCGAAATCTGATTTTAGCATGGGAAGTTTAAGAGTAGTACCCGGTGCGGGTTTTTTGTTTGTTTTAAAATTGTTAAAATAGGCAATCAAAAAATCCTTTTTATAATCATTGTAAAATTTATTTGAGATACTCTTTAGGGTGTCTCCCTTTTTCACTTTATAGTTTATATATTCTTTAGGAGTTAACCTGTTCTTCAAGTAGTCCAATGCGCCTTTATGATCTGGGTCATATCTTAAGGCAGTCAGAAATTGCTTGCAAGCCTCTTTTAACTCATTTCTCTTGTAAAATACCACCCCTTTTTTGAAATGCCGTCTTGCCTTATAATCAATGGTCGATTTTAAAGCGGTTATTCTTTTAGCAATTTTCCTGCTGTCAGGATTTAAAGTGCCGGCAATCTTCATATATAAAAGCGCCATTTGCAAATCATCATTTTTTTCGTATTCCAGAGATTTTTGCAGATAAGAAGAAGTCGAGAAATGTACTGCGCTTTTAGGTGATTTTTTGGACGTCCTGTCCGAAATCTTATCGGGGGTCTTTCTTTGAAACTCCAGAACAGCGATGCAACCTGTAAAAAAAAACAGAATGATAAATAGCAAAAAAATATTTATTAATTTTTTCATTTCAGTTTAATCTTGTGAAATACGGATAAATTCTTTTTAAACCTTTCAATATCATAATCACCGTATATTACCGAACGATGGATCCAGTATTTATTAACAAAAAATGGATTGCATGCCCGTTTAACGGTGAATGCTGCCCGGTAACCCTGCTTTTTTAAAATTGCAATGACAAGGTTGTTGGTTTTTCCATAAGGGTATGCAAAATAGCTGCATTCCTTGTTCAGTTTATGTTTGATCAGCTTTTTGGGATAACTTATTTCCATTTCAAGGGATTTGAAATGTTCTTTAAATGATTCCTTTTTTATTCGTTTCGTCAAATTTCGGTGTGTTTTGGTCTTGCATTGTATGTCGAACCCGTTTTTTGAAAGATTATTGATTTGTTTCCAAGACAGGGCTTTACTAGTACCGATAAAATCGGTGTAGACAAAAAGCGTGGCTGTAAAACCATATTTTTTCAATATTGGAAAGGCTATATCAGAAAAAGAGCTCCATCCATTGTCAATGGTAATCACAACCGATTTTTCAGGTATTTGTTCCTTGAAATCGAGGAAATCTAACAATTGGTCCAACGTTATAACATGATAGCCGTTTACCTTAAGATATTTCATCTGGGCTTCAAAAGCAGCTTCGGTGACTATCATCTTACTGGGGCTGTTTTTCGAAAAACTATGATATGCAAACACCGGGACAGTTTGATAACCATTGACTTTTAAGCCGCCCTTATCAAAGGGGCGTAAAGGGATAATCAATTCCTGTCCGTTATCCAGGGTTTTAATATCGTTAAATTCGGCGATCAGCCAGTCTTTGGTCGGGTCATTTAAGTATTTATCTGCAACGGAAGATAACGTGTCTCTGGCGGTTGCCTTGACAATGATAAAATCGTCATAAATGCGGGCCTGAGAAGGGGCACAGGCGGTTAACAAAAGGAGATATAATGGAAATAATTTCCCGAAAACTGTTTTTCTTCTATTTGCTGGTTTCGGCATGACGCTTCTTATTTATGCTTAGCAACTTAAACGTTTCAATCGGTTCTGTTTTGCCTTTGATATATTGCGGTGAAAGTGGCTCTACGGAAATCATGTCACCAAGATATACATAAACACTTTTACTGATAATAATTTCACCGGGGCCGGCCAGACTGTTCAGGCGTGATGCCACGTTTACACTGTCGCCAATGACAGTATATTCCATTTTATCCTGTGATCCGATATTCCCTGATACGACAACTCCGGAATTAATTGAGATCCCTACGGATTGAAGGAGATTATTTCCCTTTCCTCGTTCTTTCCGGAACTCCTTTTGCATATCTATTGAAGCCCTTACAGCCCTTTCCGCGTGTTCTTTATGATAAACCGGGACCCCGAAAACTCCTAATACCGCATCACCGATAAACTTGTCAACATACCCACCGTGATCTTGTATTACCTGTGTGGCAATTTCAAAGTATTCATTCAGTGCGTCAACGATCTCTTCAGGCTCCTTGACTTCCGAATATGACGTAAACCCTCTGATATCGGTGAATACTATTGTGGCTTCATTTTTATGGCCCTTAAGCCAGTCACTTTCAGGATTGGCCATGATCATATCGAGTACTTCAGAACCTATATACTTGCCAAAGGATTGCTGCATGAGAGAGTTCTTCCAGAGTTCATCACCCATGCGATTAAACGCCGTGGCCAGGTTTCCAAGTTCGTCATTTCTTGCCAGTATTATTTTATGTTGGTAATTCCCTGAACCAATTTCCTGGGTTGCCAGAACTAAATCTTGAATAGGTCGGGAAAAACGTAATCCGAGCCATACTGCAATTCCAATCCCGAATAATATGATAAAGACGGTTATAGCGATAATTGACAAGCGCTCTTTGTGAATTAATTTTTCGATAAAATCAATAGACACCCCAACATGGACTTCACCCAATTCTTTGTTTTTAAATACAATCGGCTGGGTTAAATTCAAAATCTGTCCGCCGGATTCCGAGAAGTAATTAAAGTAAGTAACGTCATCTTCTCTTCTCTCATCTTCAACGTTATCAAACTTCTCAAAGACCATGTTAATTTTATTGATGTCCGTATGTGCCTTTATGATCTGATTATGATTTACAATAATCGCATAAAGAAGCCCCTCAACAGACGTTGCCTCCTTTATTAATGTGTTGAGCCTTAAGATATCGTCGTTGAGAAGAGGGATAGAAGCGTTGCTTACAAAATAGTTCAGACTAACCTTGCCAATCTTGACGGTTTGTCGGTAAAGCCTTTCCTTCTGCTGGCTCAAATTAACAAAGCTCAGCAAAAAAACCCCCCTGTGTCAGGATAGTTGTCACCTCTGATCGACCTATCCGCCGATGGGGAAGTCCCCCGGGGGACTTCCCCATCGGCGGCGGCCAAATATTTCTCCGCAAAATTCATTTTGGGGGCGGAGG
>JAUVVL010000115.1 GCA_030604635.1 Desulfobacteraceae bacterium | reverse complement strand
CTCCTCCGCCCCCAAAATGAATTTTGCGGAGAAATATTTGGCCGCCGCCGATGGGGAAGTCCCCCGGGGGACTTCCCCATCGGCGGATAGGTCGATCAGAGGTGACAACTATCCTGACACAGGGGGATAACCCCAGTAATAATTCCATCTTAATAGAACTTTAAGCATGTTTGATAATAATGGATAACACAATTACGCAAGAAGCTTTGGCATACACCAGACACAGTCGTTATATAAAAATTGTGAGCAATACGGGTTACACTTATCAGGATATTGCTGGTATTTTGGAGCTATCAGATCTCCACGTGGGCATGCGTACCCATTCACTTATTTTGGCGTCAGCTGTACTAACTCCGACTGTAAGTATTAACGCCTACCCCAAAAACGCTGGCTTCATGCAATCAATAAAGCAAGAAAAATGGACAATTGATTTCAGTAACTTTACAGTTGAAAAACTGACAAACTTAATAATTACCGCATGGAGTGAGCGAGAGTCAATATCGCAAGTATTGGCACCAATAATAGAGTTGGAAAAGGAAAAAGCCAGACAAAGTGCCGCAATGCTTAAAGACTATTTATCGTAACATGCAAAATGCCGTCAAACGAGAGGCTCAATGGATATTAAACAACTTTATAAACAAAATTAATGAGTGTAACTGCTTTGAAGACGCTGTTTCTTTAATGGCTGATTTAGACTCTCATACTCTTTCACCAAAGTGTTTTCCGATACTAGAGCGAAAAATTGGCTGACTCTTTCATCTTTTAGACATTACACAGGTTTTATCATTTTTGAGAGAGTCTTTATGGCAGATAACAAGTGGGCCACTGAAGTTTTTATAAGGGTATTGTGAACGATGGGCGGGATCTTTGGGATTATTGACATAAATGGGGTAACCGAGCAGGATCTCTATCCCATGTCACAGGCGCTTACTCACAGGGGACCGGATGATGAGGGATATCATTTCGCAGGTTGTCTTGGATTCGGCTGCCGCAGGCTTGCTGTTGTGGATTTACATAGCGGTCGTCAACCGTTATCGAATGAAGATAATAGTATTTGGACCATATGCGACGGGGAGATATACAACTATAAACAGCTCAGACAGAGTCTGGAACGGGCAGGTCACCGTTTTAAGACAAAGACCGACTTGGAAATTATTGCCCACCTTTATGAGGAGGAGGGTGAAAATTTTATTGGAAAACTAAGGGGTATGTTCGCACTGGCTCTTTGGGATGAACGGTGCGGGCGACTTATTTTAGCACGGGACCATTTAGGCCAGAAGCCCTTATTCTATACATACATTGGGAGGAAGCTGATCTTTGCATCCGAGATCAAAGCGATTTTGGCTGAGGGAACAATATCACCGAAAGTAGATAGCGAGGCATTACATCACTATCTCTCGCTGAGGTTCATTCCCGCTCCCATGACAATGATCAGTGGAATTCAGAAATTGCCTCCTGCTCACATGCTATCGCTCCGTGAAAACTCTTGCCAAATCCGTCGTTACTGGAACTTTTCATTTCGGGACAAGCTTGAATTGACCGAGAACGAGATCGTCGAAGCTGTTCGAGATAAGTTCAGAGAGGTCATAACATCACATTTGTTGGGAGATGTGCCAGTGGGGGCATTCCTGAGCGGGGGATTAGATTCGGGCCTCATCGTCGCTATGATGTCGAAGAATTTAGGTAGTTCCCTTCAAACATTCTCGGTAGGGGTCGAAAATCCCGAGTTCAATGAGCTGCCAAGTGCCCGTGAGCTTTCAAAATCATTTAATACTCGCCAATTTGAAGTTTGCGGGCAACCAGACTTGATTGAAATGCTGCCGGACATGATTCATCATATTGACGAACCCTCCGATCCTGTTGCTGCCAGCAAATATTTGGCTTCCGGTCTTGCTTCTCAACACGTAAAAGTAGTTCTGGGCGGTGATGGGGGAGACGAACTCTTCGCTGGCTTCGACCGATACTTTGGAGTTCGTCTCACCAAATACTATTCTCTGATCCCATTACTATTACGACAACGACCCATCGAGGCACTTATCCAGTTAATTCCTGCGAGTTTTGGGTATGATAGCATTTCGCTCAAATTGCGCTGGTTGCAGGCTGTTGAGGCTGGGAAAAATGAAGATGACCGGTTTGCTGCAGCTGTATCTTTTTTTCGATTTAATCATGACGAAAAACGTAGTCTTCTTGGCGAGCAAATTTGGCGGGAAGTCAGACATGCTGATTCTGCGGAAATTCTGAAAGAACAATATTGCCGTTGTGACTCTGAAAGTCCTATCGAGAAAATGCTTTATACTGATTATATGATGCGCCTGCCAGAGCATTCTCTGATGCTCACTGACCGGATGGGAATGGCTCACGGATTAGAAGTACGATCTCCTTACGCGGACCGTGAATTGGTTGAATTTCTCGCTAAGGTTCCGGTCCATTTTAAGATAAAAGGTCGTCAGCGTAAATATATCGAGAGGAAGATCGCTGAAACAGAATTGCCTCCTGGTTTCGCTTCGAAAAGAAAGCGTGGTTTTCGCTTTCCTTTGGCTGCATGGTTTGGCAATGAGTTGCACCCCTTCCTTCAACGTTTTTTCAGGGGTTCCCATTTTGTAAAAACAGGGATCTTCCGAGAAAAAACTATATTCCGCCTCCTATATGAGCACAAAGCACGGAAAGTTGATCATCACATAAGGCTTTGGATGCTCTTAAACTTGGAAATATGGAACGCGCTTTTAGTTCAGCAGCGGACTCCGGATGAGGTTAGAAAACAGATTCAAAATCTAAAGAGAAACACGAATTTATGAAGGCCGACGAAACCTTCAGGTATAATACTGATGGATTATTAGACGCCTATCTTGATGATTACAATTAATGTTCAGCACTTTCAGCATGTTCTATGACTTTTTGACATGCTATTAATGTCGGGCGGCCAGCTTATGTACCAATAAGTATGGAATTCGGTTTACAAGTCAACCGTTGTCGAAACTCGTGTATGAAAGGTAAGCCTTAGAACCAAGAATCGCTTTTTCGTGAAAGAGGCCACCACATTTGAAATCGATATGAACAAGAAATATTCAAAACTTATAGTAGCCGGAAAATTAATATTGGGGCTCTCTCTTATTGCGGTCTTGGTTTCAAGAGCTAACATCACAGCAGTTCTAAAAAGCTTTGCATCAATCGATCTGCGATTCGCTGTCTTGGTGTTTGTTTTTCCCCATATAGGAATTTTAATTTCAACCATAAAATGGGATATGCTTCTCAAAAAAGTATCGGTGAATATAAATTTTAGTCGATTATTGGGCCTCTATTTCATGGGAACTTTTTTCAGCGTATTTTTACCAACCATGATAGGCGGCGATATTGTCAGGGTTTACCAGTTGACCCGCGACTCCAAAAATGCTCTCGCCATCATAGCTGCAACATTTATGGAGCGGTTCATTGGTCTTGCGGCTCTTGTATCTTTGCTCCCCCTATGCTTGCTGCAGGATCCTGTTTCAAAACAGTGGCCGCTGATAGGCCTGGTGGTTGGAATGGCGATCGCAATTTACATGGCAGCAGTTTTTCTTATTTTTTTTGACGTTGATATTCCGGGGACGCAGGTTATCCAAGCCCTTCCTTTGGCCGGGAAGCTTATGTTCTCGATTGAGAACGCCCGTAATCAAATCAGGGTCTTTTCACACTCCCGACGAATTCTTTTTGCTGCTTATGTCATTTCTATCATTTTTTATTTCATTGCTGCTGCCTCAAGTTGGGCAGCGACCATGAGTACTGGTGCTGGTATCAGTTACAGCTACCTCATATCAGTCGTTCCCATGATTTTACTCGGGGGGATGCTCCCGATATCTCTCAATGGCTTGGGCATTACGGAGTTCGGTTATGTTCTCTTTTTGGAGCTAGTTGGTGTGCAAGTAGCGGATGCGGTAGCTGCCGCTTTTTTGCTTCGCATAAGATTGTTGTTCACCGCTCTGATTGGCGGTGGGCTCTACGTAATCTGGAAGCCGCGTCCGATGTCTCTTCAGGCTAAGATAAAGTATTCACAAGATGTTTGAAGCCGACCAACTATAGCATCACACAACCCAAGATGAGATGATAATGTGAAGACATATGGGATATATGGATTGAATAGATGAAAAATCAGGAATGGGCTAATTATAACATAAATGATGTAGTGGCTTTTGAGCTTTGCACTCGCTGCGGCGCATGTGGCGGAGTTTGTCCTCAGGATGCTATTGCTTGGGATAGCGACTATTTCCCCACCGTTACAGAAACAGAAGCCTGTACCGGTTGTCAGCTCTGCCTTGCTGTTTGCGGTGGCCTGGAAGTTAATTTTCCCGTGTTAAGCCAATTGCATTATGGAGCACTCCAGAATTTCACTCATAATGCTATAGGCCCAATAATAAATTCGGTTGTTGCGCATTCAACCAATGAGATTGTCAGGAAAAAAGGAGCAAGTGGCGGCTTAGCCAGCCAAATAGTAATATCGCTCCTCGAAAACGGCGAGATTGATGGTGCTGTTGTAGTCGGTTTCTCGGCGAATGATCCCCTCAAGCCGGTTGCCCAAATTGCCAAAACTCGCGAACAGGTGCTGGCGTGTGCTCAGTCTAAATATTTTATTTTTCCTGTCGCCCATGTCTATAGCGAAATCATTCGATCCCCGGGCCGATACGCGGTTGTCGGGCTTCCCTGTCAATTACATAGCCTCTTTCGCTGGCAGCAGATCAGCAAAAAACTTCGTGAGCGTATTGCTCTTAAAGTGGGGCTTGTTTGTCACGCAAACTTAGACCCGGTTGTGATCAAAGACCTTCTAAAAGTAAAAAGGGTCAAAAAAGAAGAGATTGCTATGTTTGAATTTAGGGGTGGAAGATGGCCTGGAGGCATCTGTGTAACTAAAAAGGACAATTCCGTAGTGCCATTGCATAAATGGGGTATCAAAGACGGCGCATTTAATTATCTAAATAAACTTTATGTGTCTGATCGATGTCTGCTTTGTATTGACTATTCTGCCGAACTTTCTGACGTATCTATTGCTGATCCGTGGCTACGTGATAAACGGGGAGACTATATATTTAGGGGTGGCTGGTCACTGGCCCATATTAAAACGGAAAGAGGTAATAGAGTGTTAACCATGCTGGAGCAAAAAGGCGACATTAACGTTCAGCAGGTGGACCATAAATTGGTTGTAAGGAATGCCAGAGCAATGACATACCACAAAAAACGGGGTGCCTTCATCCGCCTTAAAAAGAAGGCACAAAACGGAATGCCCGTTCCCGACTATCATATTTCGCCGCCCTCTTTAACATTACATGACCATTTCCGTGAGCACATCTATCAAATCACGTTGATTGGCAAAAAAATTAGACTGTTGCGGAAGCCTTTGCTCAGACTTGCTTTTTCCCGTTACGGAGATCTCTTCTCCCAATTCAAGATGAAAATAAAAAAGTGGAAGTATCGGTTTCTTTCAGGATAGTTCAATTAACAGAGGGAGTAACCTCATATATAATGAGCCGTTGCCGTAATATAGCTGAACACTTTTATTTCACTGACGTTCGCTCGATCCTAACCTACGTCTTTATTGTATTGTTCTACTGTTTTGCTATCTACCCAACAGCCGATGCAGGCCAGAATAAATTACAGACAAAAAAACTAAAAATTTACCACTCAGGGACTCAACCAGGACATTATCTTGAGTGGAAAAACAAACCTATCCTACTTATTGGAGATTCCGTCACTCAAGGCTGGATGGAATGCGGCTTCAATTTTCGCCAAGAAGCCTACGTAGACGCCCTTGCAGCCAGGAACATGAACCTATTAATGATATGGAGCTACATTGGCACCAATGCCAACATCCAAAAAAATGATTCTAGGATAGGTTACGATTCTCCTGAGATATGGCCATGGTCAGGATCAATCGATCAGCGGAATCTTAATTTGCTGGAGTTCAATCAGGCCTATTTCAACAGGTTGAAGGAACTTGTTGCTTATGCAAATGAAAAAAATATATTGGTCCTAATTATAGTCCATGATGGAGGAGTAAAGTGGCGTTTTGACCAGCATCCTTTTAATGCGATGAATGGAAACGGCCCGTTAACGGAAGGTCGTCAGTACGTTGAACTTCATGATTACTCAAAAGAGATGCCAAAGAAACTTGATACCTCAATGTCTAGACGGCAGCAGAATCAATATCTTCAAGAGCGTTTTTGCAATAAGCTGATAAGTGAACTCAGTTCGTTCCCAAATGTAATTTATGAAATGTTTAACGAGGGAAACCAGTATAATGCCAACTTGCGGAATCGCCACGAACAGCACTTTTTGTCCTTTTTCAGGGCGCGCTGTGATAACCTTTTGATGACAAACACGGATCATATTTTCGGAGATAATCCACACCACGATAATAAAGTAGATATGATAACACTACATGGAGATTGGATTAACAGATTTGATGACTTTTGGTTCGGTTTCACAGCAATGCCACCAAAGCCTTATTTGTTGAGCGAACCAGTTCCGGATTGGAAAGGATCTTGGAACTTTTTAAGTACTATTCGCAGGAGCGTTTGGGAAGTTACCTTGGCAGGTGCAAACTGGGTGAGCCAAAATGATACCAGTTTCGGATGGGATACGAATGCAAAGATGGCATCGAAATCCGGTCTTCGAGATTTAAGCTACGACTACGCTGGATACTGTTCACGATTCTTTAACAACTCTGGCATAAATTTTTATGAAATGAAACCTAACGGCAAATTATCAAGTACCGGTATATGTTTAGCTCGACGTGGTATTGAGTATGTGGTTTATGCACCGAAAGGTGGGCAATTTACGGTTGACCTGGCCGAAGCGAGTTATCCGTTGAAGGCGAAGTGGTATAATCCTAGGACTGGCAATTTTTTAGGCCCGACTGTAATCAAAGGAGGCAAGATTACTATTTTTAGAACCCCTGATGAAAAAGACTGGGTATTATACATTACTACTGACAACAAAAACAAAATTGATTCTATTCTGAATTGACAATTTAATGAAGATACACCTGTAGCTTTATGTCTTACTTTTCACTGGTAATACAAAAGAGGGCACTCTTTTCCTTTAACAATTGTGAATATACCTATAGATAAAAAATTAACCCCTCTAATTTCAATAATTATTCCTGTTTTAAATGAGGAGGAAAACGTTGAAATTCTCTATGAAGAAATGCGCAACGCTGTTGACAGACTGGGGAGGCCTTATGAAATAATCTTTGTTAATGACGGGAGTACTGATCATACCTTCGAGCGATTAAAACAAATTAAGGAACAGGAAAGACAAGAAGATCAGAGCCTGGTCTGTACCCGAATCATACAATTTACACGAAATTTCGGTCAGACTGCTGCCATGCAGGCAGGATTTGATCAAGCTTCAGGGAAGGTTATTGTGTCACTTGATGGAGATCTTCAAAACGATCCCAAAGACATACCGCGACTTTTAAACAAACTTTATGAAGGCTATGATATGGTTTGCGGATGGAGAAAAAACAGGCAAGATAAAACCCTAACTCGAATACTACCTTCCAAAGTGGCAAATTGGATGATTGGAAAAATCACAGGCGTTCCAATACATGATAATGGTTGCTCTTTAAAAGCTTACAACAGCTCTGTAATTCAATCCATAAGACTATATTCTGACATGCATCGCTTCATACCGGCTTTATCTACAATGGTAGGGGCGAGTGTGAAAGAAATAGTGGTGAATCATAGGCCGCGAAAATATGGGAAGACGAAATATGGCCTATCCAGAATCTGGAAAGTACTGTTTGACATTTTAACCATCAAAATGCTGATTCACTTTTATGATCGGCCGATGTTCTGGTTCGCCGGATTGGGTTTTGTATTTTTTTTGTTGGGTTTGGTAACCGGCATTTCAACAATCTATTTACTCCTGACGGGAAAAAATCTCTTAGTGCTTGGAGCGTCCAGTTTACTTTTTTTCACACTTTTTGGAGCACTTCTTTCCTGGGGACTTCTTGCCGAGTTTATCACCAGAATCGAGAATCGATCTGATATCGACAGCTTGTCGCCGATCAAGTCTATGAGCATAGAATGAACAGGGCTTGCCGCACGAGCAATCAGAGTTCTTGGGAACTTTATCATAGTTTCTAAATAATAATTCACTTAAAACCGTTGCCATGAGGAACAGGTTTTGAGTGGCGGCGCTGTAGTCAGCCATCTACGTTTGAGTGCAAATACAAGGGGAAATTGATGAAACCGATTAAGTTGTTGGATGAAAAACAGAAATTGGATGGTATAAAAATACCTGAAGTCAGCGTAGTCGTTCCCATAAGCGAGCGACATGACGATATCAGAAAACTATATCTTCTTTATTCCGAAGAATTGGCAAGGATGGATAAAACACATGAGTTTGTATTTGTGGTGGATGGAAATTTTCAACTTGCTTACGATGAGTTAAAAAGGTTGAAGGCGGAGGGACATCCAATTCGTATAATTAAATTTTCTAAGAATTTCGGCGAATCTACGGCACTGATGGAGGGCTTTCGCCAGGTAAGGGGTCGGAAAATTTTAACGATGGCCTCCTACATTCAGGTTGAGCCTGGCGATTTGGTAAAAGTTTTTTCCGCATATGAACAGGGGAATGAACTTGTTATTACCCATCGCTATCCCCGGAAAGATCCCTTGATAAACAGAATTCAATCCAATGTTTACCATTTTCTGGTTCATAAACTGACCGGTACAAAGTTTCACGATATTACATCCGGTGTCCGTCTGTTTGACAGGAAAATATTGTCGAATTTTGTCTTATATGGTGATCTTCATCGATTTATACCAATATTTGCCTGGCAAAGAGGGCTTAAAGTTAAAGAGGTCAAGGTCGCACAACGAAAGGAAGACACCAGTACGAGGCTCGTCAAGCCCGGTGTATATGTCAGACGTTTGTTGGATATTTTAACCCTGTTTTTTCTGGTTAAGTTTACAAAAAAGCCATTGCGATTTTTCGGTCTCATTGGTATTTCTCTGGCAGCCATCGGATTTATTATCACAGCATATCTGACAGCTTTGCGATTACTGCTTTTAACGGGACTTAGCAACAGGCCGCTGCTCTTGCTGGGTATCCTTTTAATGGTGTTTGGTATTCAAATAATGTCCGTTGGACTGGTCGGTGAGTTAATCATATTCAATCACGCCAAGGATTTGAAGGATTATAACATCGAAGAAATCATTGAATAAGGAAAAGGTGATTTCACTACTTTCAGTCGGGGCAATGAACTGGAAAACCAATATAAATCCATATTTTCTTATCACCATTGATGTCGAAGACTGGTTCCAAGTGGAAAACTTTAAACGTTGGATTCCTTTTTCCTCCTGGTCCTCTTATGAACTTCGAGTCGAAAAAAACACTCACCGCCTCCTCGACCTCTTTGATTCAATTGAGTTAAACCAGAAGACAGAAATCAGATACCAGAATCCAGAAATCAAAAAACACCCTAACTATGAGCTGTGGAAAATCCGCCAAAGACCAGAGACCACAGTCCACGAAAAAGGCGACAAGCCTGAAAAAAACCAAACATCCAGCCTGCCCCATGGAATACGTAGCCTATTCCATCGGGGTCAGACCAAAAACAATAAGATAAAAGCAACCTTCTTTATCCTAGGCTGGCTTGCCGAACGACTCCCAAATCTTGTCCGTGAAATTCATGCCCGAGGCCACGAAGTTGCATCACACGGGTATAACCACCACCGTTGCAGCCGGCAGTCCCCAGAAGAATTAAGAAGGGATCTAAACGACAGTAAAAAACTATTAGAGGACATCCTTGGTAAACCGGTATGGGGCTATCGTGCTCCTAGCTTTTCAATTAGCGATAATATCCTGAAAATTATTGAAGAATGCGGATATTTATATGATTCAAGTTTTAATTCCTTTGCCATGCACGGACGGTACGGAAAAGTAGATTTGTCTTTAAATTTTATAAAGGGGATTGCGATTGAAGTGTCAAAGAATTTTTTTGAACTACCGATCAGCAATTTCAAAATGGGGCGAAGTATTATACCCTGGGGCGGGGGAGGCTACTTTCGGCTGATCCCTTTCCCTATTTTCAAACTTGGTATAAAAACAATTCTGAAAAATGAAAACGCCTATCTCCTCTTTTTACATCCCTGGGAGATTGATCCTGAACAGCCTATGGTAGATGAAGCTTCCACATTTCACAGATTCAGGCACTACGTCAATCTGAACAAGACGCATCCTAAGTTATCCAAACTCTTGGAAACCTTTAAGAGGTGCCGTTTCATAACTTGCGGCCAGTATATTAATGAAATTGCGGGATAAACCATTTTTACTTAGGTCCCTTACATAGATACACCTAAGAGCTTTCATCCATTATCCGGAATCCTGCAATAAATCCTATCAACTCAATAGACTCAACAAACCTAATATTTTGAATTACAAATACTTGCCTCTCGCACTAATATGCTCGCTCTTTTTAGTCTACATATCATCAATTCCGGATCGCGCTCTATGGGGCAATGGGTCATTGAGTGAGCAGACAATTTCCAACATTGCCCACATTCCTGCATATGCTCTTCTTACTTTCTTTTGGCTTAAATTCTTTGCAGTAAAAAGATATAGAAAACATTACTTTATGATCAATTCATCAATCTTGGCAGGCTTGGTACTTTTTGCTATTTTTGATGAAATTCATCAATCATTTGTGCCTGGCCGTACGGCATCATTTATGGATGTCGGTCTGAATTTTGCGGGTATTTTGTTCGGATTAGGGGCATTCAAAATATCAGGGGGGTTTAAGTTTTACCATGAGAAATGATCACCAGTTGATCAGGCATCTTTGAAGTTCAATTTTTTAGCCGGAAAAACAAATCTTCACCCCGTTAAACCCCCTGTGTCAGGATAGTTGTCACCTCTGATCGACCTATCCGCCGATGGGGAAGTCCCCCGGGGGACTTCCCCATCGGCGGCGGCCAAATATTTCTCCGCAAAATTCATTTTGGGGGCGGAGG
>JAUVVL010000374.1 GCA_030604635.1 Desulfobacteraceae bacterium | reverse complement strand
GTCAGCTAATTCGTTTCTTACTACTGACACCTGAAACCTGACACCCGAAACCCGATTGCGAGGTTTTCGCTCAAAAATAAATAATTTAATGGGTGAGAACCATTTTAACAAATCGGTAATGCTCCCAATCAGAGTGTATCTGGAAATTATTTGACCGGTCTGCTCCCCGCCGCGAAGCACTGCCGTTAGGCAGAACCCCCGCCTTTTAAGGCGGGGTCGAGGGGAGCTATATGAAATTGAAAAAATCCTTAATATCTCTATCCTTATTTACTATTATAAAATCCGAAATAAATTCTTCATGAGAAATTTGGGTTAACAATCAGGAAGCTAGATGACGAACAAACGAGATTACTACGATGTTCTCGGTGTCAGCAGTAATGCCAATGATTATGAGTTAAAGGCAAATTATCGAAAGCTTGCCCTGAAATACCACCCTGATAGAAATCCCAACGACAAAAATGCTGAAGAAAAATTCAAGGAGGCTTCAGAGGCTTACGATGTCCTTCGAGATCCTCACAAACGCAATATTTATGACCAGTTTGGGCATCAGGGGCTTGAAGGGTCAGGTTTTTCAGGATTTAGCGGTTTTGAAGACATTTTTTCAAGTTTCGGCGGAATCTTTGAGGATTTTTTCGGATTTAGCAGTGGACAGCGTTCAAGAAGCAGGGCTCAGAGGGGCGCTGATCTTCGTTATGATCTGAGACTCAGCTTCATGGAAGGCGCCTTTGGTACAGAAACCGAGATTGACTTAGAAAAGATGGAGGTTTGCCCTTCCTGTGAAGGAAGTACATGTGAGCCGGGCACCCACCCTGAAACCTGCCGGCAGTGTAGCGGGACCGGTCAGGTTTCCCGGAGCCAGGGCTTTTTTACTGTGAGAACCACATGCCATCTTTGTCGCGGCGGTGGCCAAACAATACCGCAGCCTTGCTCTAGATGCAAAGGGGCTGGACAGATTATGGTCAATAAAAAGGCGGCTGTAAAAATTCCGGCAGGCGTTGATACCGGATCAAGGCTCCGCCTGTCAGGAGAAGGCGAGGCCGGCACATATGGGGGACCTCCGGGAGATCTCTATGTTTTTATCCATGTGGATTCCCATGATTTCTTTGAACGTAACAATACAGACGTGATTTGCCAGACAGAGATATCATTTGTACAGGCTGCCCTTGGTGACACAATAACGGTGCCTACCTTAAACAGTGAAAGGACGCTTGAAATTCCGAGAAGCACCCAGCCCGGTGACCTGTTCCGCTTTCGCGGTGAGGGGATTCCTTCTCTCAGGAGCAAAAAAAGGGGTGATCAGATCGTTCAGATTGTAATTAAAACACCCACCAATCTTACCAAGAAGCAGGAAGCGCTGCTCAGGGAGTTCGCCAAAATCGAATCAGGAAAACTTTCGAACAAATTAAAGAACATTTTCAAAAGCAGCGATGCCAGAGTTTCAAAATAAACTTTTTTCCCCCACACCAAAGTGTCTATCCGATCTTCCGTGACTTTCCGGATGGACGCCATATAAAGGAAATTCAAAAATAATGTATGAGTTAAAAGTTGTCGCCCATTTCGCAGCAGCCCATCAGCTTAAGATGGTGGCCGAGAAATGTGAAAACCTGCACGGACACAACTGGAAGATCGAGATCTGCGTGGCCGGAGAAACCCTCAACAATGCCGGGGTGTTGATGGATTTTGGAGAAATAAAGCAGCATGTCTCTGAAATCATGACAAAGCTTGATCACAAGTTCCTTAATGAACTTGATTACTTTGATGACAGTAACCCGCCATCTTCTGAAAACATTGCCAAATACATTGCCGAATCCCTTCAAACAACGATCAACGATCCCGCGGTTAAAGTTACCAGTGTAACAGCCTGGGAGTCAGAGGACTCCTGCGCAACATATATTGTATAATTTAGGAATTGAGGAACAAGTTAGTTCGCTTCGCTCACAATTGGAATAATGGATAAATGGAATATTGGAATGATGCCTGCCTGTGCTTGTCCGCACGCAGACAGGGGTTCAATGGATAAAGGCTTTTTATATAACTATTTAAATCTAATGACAATTATAGCCATACCTACAAAAATTGTAGGTGATGCTACATTTTTTGTGGTTCCATATTCCATTATTCCACTATTCCAT
>JAUVVL010000184.1 GCA_030604635.1 Desulfobacteraceae bacterium | reverse complement strand
GTCAGCTAATTCGTTTCTTACTACTGACACCTGAAACCTGACACCCGAAACCCGATTGCGAGGTTTTCGCTCAAAAATAAATAATTTAATGGGTGAGAACCATTTTAACAAATCGGTAATGCTCCCAGTTTGAAGTGAGCTAAAGTGAGCTAAAGTTGTGGAACTCGCCTACGGCGAGGCCAATTATAATCAAATTGGCAGAATACCATAACTTTAGGCACTTTAAACTTTTAAATGGAATTAATAAACTAATTATAATACGTAATCGCATTTAAGAATACGTGTACTTAGCAATGACTATAGAGCAGGACTCACCGGATAGATTGTTGTAGTGGTGGTCGTTGTTGTTGTCGTTATCGACGTTGATGTTGTTTCCTCTGTTATTTCTTCACCCAAGCTAAGGGCCTTTAATTTATCACGGGCGGCTTCAAGTTTTTTTTCGACTTGCGCAATTGCCGTTTCAAGAGCCTTTCGCACATATTCCGGCAGATACTTGTTCCCTTCGATGGTTATCAGGGTTTCCCTAATCGCATCAAATTGCAACACCACAGCCTTGAATGCCGGCTCCGGATTGTCAGGATCGGCAGCCGCAGCATCTGTTGCATTCTTTGCATTCATAATCTTATTATAAACAGCACTTTTACCAGCTACATCAGGGCTAAAATCGGCAAAATATCCTTTGATAACCGGCCCGGTAACTTCGCACACGCCCTCAATCGTATTAAGATAATTGTTGATCAGGTCAGTCCCCCACACAACGATTGAACCTCGTACCTCGCACACGGCTGTGGGTGTCTGAAGGAAATTTTTCTTTTTCGATGAACCGCTTTCAAACCAGACTCTACCCACATAAACGGTAAGCCTCCGTACTTCTTTTTTGGCTTTAAAGATCCACCATCCCCTCTTTTCCTTTATTTCCTGTATCATTGTGCTGGAGCAAGTACCCACCCTCATCACAGCGCCGTCATTAAATGTAATCTCAGCCTCACCCCACTTGGTCTGAATACGGTCTCCATCAATAAGTGGCATGCCTGTCCTGGTTTCTGGAATTCCAATACTTGACAGTACAATAACTTCACCTTTAAAACTGGTTAAACTGGCAATAGTCTTGGCAGCCCGGGCATTAGGAATCATAAAAAAGAACCCTATGAAAAATATCCAAAAAAAGATGTACGATCTGGCCATCGGCTTCATTTTCGCCCTCCTTGTTTTTCGAATAAACGAGAATTTTATGGGAAATCGAGTAAGATTAAGCTGATAGATTGCAATGTGATTGTAAATATCATCGGACCGATTATATAAAGCTAAATTTCCAATTATATTATATTATGCTATGTTTATGTCAAGCTTTTTTCACAACCCTGAAATAAGCGCCTGCCCCGCCGGCAGGCGGGGCGGGCAGGTAAGACACAAAGTCGCAAAAGAAGTGAAGCTCCCCGCCCTAAAGGGCGGGGGTTTGGTTTTATGTGTCAATTCTTTAAAGAATTGTCAATCAGGAAATTCCTGATTTTGTCTAAGATATTTCTTAGAAAAAGCCTGAGGGTGTCAGAGCATGCTGCAACCCTAATTGATCGTAAACAAAATGGGAAAAATATTTTATGTGTTTAATTTTATTATGCAATACGTTTCAAATAGCAGTATTTTTTAGTGCCTTAAACCAATTCATGCAGGATACAGCAGTATTGATATCTGTTATCGTTCTTGACACATATAGGCACTTTGTATAACCTAAATCCCGCATTAACTCCTGGGCTAAGCCCCCGGCTACGCCGGGGAGAATAGAAAAAGCTATGCTATAGAGCCTCTTGCAGAAACAAAAAACTTTTGAATTATTTTGATCAATAGAGGGGGCGTTTTGCAAAGGTCTACAGATGATATCAAAAACATGATCACCATACTCATTCCTACCCTCAACGAAGAACTTACCGTGGCTGAGGTCATTACCCTTTGTCGAAAATATGCCGATGATATCCTGGTTGTCGATGGCCATTCCCGGGACAAAACCGCTGCGATTGTCCGTTCTCTTGGCGTCAGGTTGATATTCGATCACAAAAAGGGTAAGGGCAATGCCATTCGCGTCGCCATACCCCATATCCGTAAAGATATCACCGTCCTTATCGATGCCGACGGCTCCCATGACCCGAATGATATCCCCAGGCTGGTCCGTCCTATCCTGGACGATAAAGCCGACCATGTCTCGGGCTCCCGGCTCATAGGAGGTTCCAGCGAGTTACACGGCGGGTTTGATGAGAGTTTTCGGCTCATGGGCAGCTCCTTTATCACGGCCTGCATAAATAGGCGCTTCGGGGTAAGGCTTTCGGAAAGCCAGAACGGTTTCCGGGCCATAAGGACAAGTGTCCTGAGAGCCCTTGACCTGCGGGAAGATATTACCACCATTGAACAGGAAATGATCATAAAAACCCTTAAAAAGGGCTATCGCATGGCCGAGGTCCCTTCGCATGAGTACAGAAGAAAGGCCGGATATTCCAAGATAAGTATCAAAAAGGTAGCCTTCAGGTACGTTTATAGTATGGTGAAATATCTATATTTGTAACAGTTCAGCCACAAAGACACTAAGACACTAAAATTATAATATGATTCTTTTAATGCCATTTTTAATAAGAGGCACGTTAAAATTGACCTGTCTGCCGTGCCGGCACAGGCAGGCAAGAAACCCAAAATGATAATTAATAATTAACAATTAATTATTAATTATTTCCCCTCTTCTTTGTGACTTAGTGGCTGAACTGTTACCTATATTTTTAAATGCTGGAGTAAAATTCCTTTGGCCAAGATCACTCTTTTCAATCCCCCGGGCCCATCTGGAAAGAGCTTTACCCGGGAAGGTCGCTGCACCCAGGAGGCCGGGGTATGGGCCACCCTGTGGCCGCCGATCTCGCTGGCAACCGCTGCCGCCCTTCTTGAAAAAGACGGCCACGCCATCAGAGTCATAGATTTTCCCGCTGCCGGATTAAAATTAGACGCTTTAAACGAGATCATCTCCAATGACAAGCCGGACTTTGCCGTCTGGAACACCGGGACACCCACTCTTCAGTTTGACTTAAGCCTGGCCCGTATGATAAAACAGGCCGCACCCGGGATTATCACCGCCGTGATGGGCACCCATGTATCAATCCATCCCAAAGAGATCCTCAACACGCCTCACCTTGACGTGGTCATCCGGCGGGAACCCGAGCAGACCATCCGGAATCTGTGTCTTTGCCAAGACAGGAAATGGGAGGCGGTTTCCGGCATTTCCTACAGAGACCGTCAGAGCAATCAAATCCTTCACAATCCTGATTCCGATTTTCTGCCTCCCGCAGAGATTCCCTCTCCTGCCTGGCACTATCTCGACCTGCGGCCATACCGCCTCCCCCTTAAAGGCAGGCCCTTCCTAATCGTTGCACCCATCAGGGGCTGCCCCTTTCCGTGCAGTTTTTGCACCGCCCCCGTCTATTACGGCAAAAGGCTACGCAAGAGACCGGTTGATCATGTCGTCACCGAGATTGAAGGCTGCATAGCCGCATATAAAATCAAGGATTTCTTTGTCTGGGCCGATACCTTCACCGCTGACAGGGAATATGCCAAACTGTTCTGCCGTGAAATCATCGGGCGCGGCATCAACATTTCATGGACCTGCAACAGCCGTGTAGACACGGTGGACCGGGAAATGCTGGCCCTGATGAAAAAAGCCGGCCTGTGGATGATAAGTTTCGGCCTGGAATCTGGCAGTGAAACCGTATTGAAACGCTCGGGGAAAAACATAACTGTCAAACAATCAAAAGCAGCGGTAACACTGGCCCATGAACTCGGCATTAAAACATCAGGGCATTTCATCTTCGGACTTCCCGGTGAAACCCGGAAACGTATGAAAAAAACCCTGAAGTTCTCACTTGACCTCCCTCTCGATATCGTCCAGTTTTATACGGCCTCGCCCTTTCCGGGGACAGTGCTTTACAAAGAGGCCCTTGAAAACGGCTGGCTGAAAACAGACGCCGGTTTTTCCCAGAGCCGGGCGGTCATGGACCTGCCCGGGCTGACGTCCCGAGAGGTGGACTCCTTTCGGCAATATGCCTATCGAAAATTCTACTTTCGACCGCAGGCCCTTTCCAGGCTCCTCGCTATGCTGGAACCGGCGGCCGCAGGCAACATCTTCATGAATCTAAAAGGTTTTTTTCAATGGATAAAAGGTTAAAACAAAACCATGTATTGGGAATCTGGGACGGCCATGATGCCGGTGCGGCCCTTGTCAAAGGGGATAAAATCGTTTTTGCCGTCAACGAGGAGCGCTTCACCCGCCGGAAGCTCGAGGCTGGATTTCCGTCCCGCTCCATAAAGGCCTGCCTTGAGTATGCCGGCATTCCGCCATCTGCCGTCGCAGATATTGCCGCCTCCACCAGCGACCCGGCCAAGACCCTCACCCGCCTGTCCCCCCGGTTGAAGGAAGAGTATTATCTCATGCGTCGGCGCAAAAAAGGACCAGGCCGGTTCAACGGGTTAAAAAAAGGATTCAAGTACAGATTCACGGAATTGGGCCCCAATTTTCTCTCGACCCGCCTGAGCCGGAGACATCTTAATAACCAGCTTAAAAAAAACGGATTTAAGAACTATCGACTGCACCTGGTCGACCACCATTCCGGTCATGCTCAGGCCGCGGCCCGCTGCAGCGGCTTTGAAGAATGCCTCGTCATCACCCTGGACGGGGTCGGTGATGGTCTTTCAGGTTCGATATGGACCTTTGGCAACAATAAACTCGAACTGATTAAAAAGATCCCGTCAAAGGTCTCCATGGGTATATTTTTTGAGCATGTTACCAATCTGATGAACATGAGAGAACTTGAAGACGAAGGCAAGGTAATGGCTCTGGCAAATTACGCCTATCCGGTAGATGATGCTGATAATCCCATCATGAATCTCATCCGCTGTGAAAATCTTCAATTTGTCTCAAACTACAGATCGATTGGGATGTTTAAAGCCATGAAAAAGATCTTCTGGCGTTATCCTTCCGAGCAGTTTGCCTTCATGGCGCAGCGGGTACTGGAAAAGAGGGTCATCGACCTGGTCAAAGACGCCGTGACACGGTCAGGCCTGAATAAGACAGCCCTGGCGGGCGGCCTTTTCTCCAACATCAAGCTCAACATGAAGGCCGGGGAACTGGACGAGATCGAGAACCTCTATGTCTTTCCCCATCCGGGGGACGGCGGCCTGGCCATCGGTTCCGCGCTGGCGGTCAACCACCGGAAATACGGCATTCCCGGTTTTAAACTCAACGATCTATACCTGGGCCCAGCATTCACCCATGATGAGATACTCGCTGCCTTGCGCCAACGCAAAGTCTCTTTTAAACAGATCAAAGATGTGGCCCGCACAGCGGCCGCTCTGATCCTGGACAACGAGATCATCCTATGGTTCCGGGGACGGGTCGAGATCGGTCCCCGGGCTCTTGGCAACAGGAGTATCCTGGCCCGTCCGGATGACAGGCGGATCAGGGATCGATTGAACCTGGCCCTGAAAAAAAGGGTATGGTATCAACCGTTCTGTCCCAGCATCCTGCTTGAAGATGCCTCTGCCCTACTACACACCGAGAAACAGGGGGTTCTGGACAATCCGTTCATGACCTCGGCCTTCAGGGTCCGAAACGAACACCTAAATGCCATGGCAGGTGTCATTAACGTTGACAGCACCTGCCGGCCCCATTTTGTTGCTGATGAAAACCCGGTTTACCGGGATCTTTTAGTCCATATCAAAAAAGAGTTGGGTATGGGGGTTGTCTTGAATACCAGTTTTAATATCCACGGAGAACCACTTGTCTGCTCCCCGGATGATGCCCTGGACACATTCGTTCGTACCGGCGTTCGCTATCTTTTTCTGGAGGATTTTTTAATTGAAAACCGCTCTTAACAAGATCTATCATCATCGCTATTATCCGGTCCTTTTGCTGGGAGTTCATCTTGCCATCTTTGGATTTGTGGTCTTTTTCATCGATTATTTTAGCCAGAACGAAATAAAAAACCTTCTGAAAAAATGGGTGCCCTGGAATCTAAAGCTTAACTTCCTTTTGATCATGGCAGGCATTGGTGTCTGTTATCAGGGACTCCTGAACATTGTTAAGGAATTATGGAACAAAAAAGGGATATTCCTGCTGGCGCTGGTCATATTTGCCTTTTCTGCTGCCGCCTTTGTGGCGCCCAGAACCCACCGGATATTTTACGACGAAGACATCTATGCCAACATCGGCCAGAACATCGCCCTTACCGGCGAGACCGGTTTTTGCAACTACGGAACCTTTGAATATGATGAATATTATCCCCACTGGACCACTTACAACAAGGAACCGAGCGGATGGCCGTATCTCATCAGCCTTGTCTTCAAGCTTTTAGGCACCAATGAACTTTACGCTTTTGTCCTCAACAACCTGATCTTCAGCGCGTCTGTCCTGGTGGCCTTTTTCATCGCCTGGTATCTTTTGGCGGACTATTTTGCCGCTTTTCTTTCCGGTCTGGCCTTTGCCCTTATTCCGCATAACCTGATCTGGGCAAATACCGCGTCGGCCGAGCCGTCAGCAGCATTTTTTTCTGGATTGACGGTCCTCTTGCTCGTCGTTTTCTTCAGAACGGGAAAAGACAGGCATCTCTTTGTCCTGGCCGTGACCATCCCCTTTGCGTGCCAGATAAGACCCGAATCCATGCTGATCCTGTTCTTTTCAATCACGGCCTTTGCGGTTTTTTCCCCAAAAACTCTGGCCAGCAGAAAAGTATGGACCTACGCTGTTTTGATAACCGCAATGCTTATCCCCCTTTTCTTGCATTTCTATGCCGCCGCCGGCCATTCCTGGGGAGCAGAGGGGCCCAAATTTTCACTCAGCTTTCTTGAAAACAATCTTCGAATCAACGGCCTCTACTACCTCGATAACAAGGCCTTTCCGGCGATTTTTACCGCCCTTGCCGTCATCGGCCTGTTCAGGGCCAGGTGTGTCCTTAAATGGCGGCTGATGCTTCTTTTCTGGTTTTTACTCTTCTGGGGAATATTCCTTTTTTTCTATGCCGGAAGTTACCATTACGGCGCTGATGTCCGCTTTGCGCTCCTCTCATTTATGCCTCTGGCTTTACTGGCCGGTATGGGCGGAAGTTTTATCCGGGACAAAATCATGACCGTCGGTCAAAAATCCGGACAGGCTGCAACTATCAATCCGCATACCGCGATCTGCCTGATCATTCTGGTGATGTTTTTCGCGTTTGTTGAATTTTTACCCCTGATACGCCGGGTTGGCCAGGAGGCCTGGGGCGCACGATATGACCATAATATTGCCATAAAATTTGCCGAAAAAATTCCACGCCGCTCAATCGTTTTGACCCACAACCCATCCATGTTCCTGCTGTGGGGGCAAAATGCCATCCAGGCCTATGCCGGCCTGGAAAATCCGGAAATTATTGAATATCTTATGGAAAAATACCAGGGCCGGGTCTATTTCCATTACAATTACTGGTGCAATACCGAAAGTGCGTATAATCAAAGACTCTGCCGGGGCATCAAAAAAAAATATCGGCTGGACAAGATTGCAGGTGCAAGTGAGCAGAACTATGAATATGTGCTGTATAAGATGAGCCTTAAGGAATAGCATGCGGTGCTTGACCGAAAACCAGGGTGTTCGGTCAAAAACTCGAAATCCGAATTTCGCCTGATCTTATGAGACCTTTGAAAAATGCTCAATTTTGTTCAAGTTCAAGGAAGGCGAAAATTTTAACCACCCCGTACGATCTTCCGGACCTACGGGGCAGGCACGAATACATTGAGTATTTTGAGGATTAAAATTTG
>JAUVVL010000238.1 GCA_030604635.1 Desulfobacteraceae bacterium | reverse complement strand
GTCACATTTCAGGAAAAGCATCAGTGAGCCTCGATGGTGATCAGACGTAGGAAGTGTCACTGTTTGAGTGTATTAGTGAGCGTTATGAAAAAGCAGCACACAGAAAAGCCTTGAGTTTGTGCCTATAAAAACCGGTCCTGTCAGTAACATGATTTTACAGGATTGGCTCCTGCTTTTTCATTACGCCCACTTATGCGCGAGTTTGACACGACCGGAGTCTGATTATCATCGAGGCGGGTGTTCTTATTTGCACGATTTTTCAAATCTGACAAAGTAGAATTATTCTTTACTCTTATTTATTTCTTCCACAAGTTTCTGTGCGATCTGGGCCGGAACTTCATCATAATGTGAAAATTCCATGAAAAACATGCCCCGGCCGCCTGTCATTGATCTGAGATCCGGTGCATAGGCCAGAAACTCGGCCATGGGCACATTTGCTTTAATGACCTGATTTTTCCCCTTGCTGTCCATACCGAGAACCTTGCCGCGTCTGCTGTTAAGATCTCCCATGATATCACCCATGTGTTCGTCAGGGGTGGTAATTGAAACATTCATGATAGGTTCCAGCAGAACCGGACCAGCTTCTAATGTGGCCTTTTTAAAGGCCAGAGAACCTGCGATCTTAAACGCCATTTCAGAAGAATCAACAGCATGAAAGGAGCCATCATCCAGCGTAACTTTGAAATCGATGCACGGGAACCCGGACAGAACCCCTTTCTGGCAGGATTCAATAATACCTTTTTCAACAGCAGGTATATACTGCTTCGGTATTACACCGCCGACGATTTTATTGACAAACTCAAAACCTTTTCCTCTGGGAAGAGGTTCTAACTGGATCCAGCAGTCTCCGAACTGGCCATGGCCTCCGGTTTGTTTTTTGTGTTTTCCCTGGGTTCTAACCTTCTTTGTAATGGTCTCTTTATAGGGAACCTTGGGCGTATTGAGCTCTATTTCAACATTAAACTTCCTTTTGAGCTTTTCAACCGCAACCTCAATGTGGATCGGTCCCAATCCGGATAAGAGAATTTGGCTTGTTTCCAAATTGCGGGTAAGTTGCAAAGCAGTATCTTCTTCTAACAGTTTTGAAAGAGATGTGAATATCTTATCTTCATCCCCCTTTGATTTGGGCTCAACAGCAAAAGAAGTCAGGGAAGGTAGCGGTTCAGCGCATTTAAATTTTACCTTACGGCCTTCATCACAAATGGTGTCGCCGGTTGTTGAATCTTTTAGTTTGGCTACAGCGACAATGGAACCGGGTCCGGCCTTGGTAACCGGTTTTTGTTCCTTGCCGGCAAGACTTAGCAGCTGATTATACCGTTCTTTTGTATCTTTGTTGGTATTATAGAAATTTCCGTCTGCTCCCAGTGAACCTGAAACAACCCTGAATATTGACAGACGACCGGCAAATGGATCGGCAACCGTCTTAAACACGAAAGCAGAGAAAGGTGCATCCGGATCAGGATTACATTCCATCTCTTTTTCGCCGTCAGCATCAGTAACGATCCAAGGGCCGCGATCAAGCGGCGACGGCATACAGTTAACAATAAAATCCTGTATGAGATCGATGCCGATATTTTTTGTGGCCGACCCGCAAAGAACAGGAACAAAGGTGCGTGATAATGTGCCTTTTCTTAATGCAGCTTTAATTTCATCATCTGACAGGGACTCTCCTTCAAGATAACGTTCAAGGAGTTCGTCGTCCGACTCAACAACATTTTCCACCAGAGCTTCCCTCTCTTCTGCAACCAGATCCTGCATATCCGATGGGATGTCAACCTCCTTTGCTTTACCTTCAGCGTCATATGTGTATGCTTTCATACCGACAAGGTCGATAACGCCTTTAAAGTCGGCTTCGGATCCTATGGGGAGTTGAAGAATAACCGGTTTTGGTTCAAAACATTCGGCTGCATCTTTGCAAGTACGCGAAAAATCTGCCCGTTCCCTGTCGAGCTTATTGATAAAGATAACAGAAGGCAAGTTGAATTCTTCTGCAAAATCCCAAGCCTGCTCAGTCTGTACTTTAATGCCATCCACGGCATCTATTACCACAACAGCGCCATCGGCAGCCTGCATGCAGATTCTTGTATCTGAAAAAAAATTCTGATCACCGGGGGTATCGATGAGTCTAACCGTATGTTTTTTCCAGTCGTATTGATTGAATCCGCTGCTTATACTGATGTTGCGTTTGAGTTCTTCAGGCTCAAAATCCATGACGGTATTGCCGTCTTCAACGCGCCCGAGTCTATTGGTGACACCTGTATTGAAAAGCATTACCTCGGCCAAAGAAGTTTTTCCCGCACCTCCATGGGCCACTAAAGCGATGTTTCTTAAATCTTCTATCTTATCAGTCATTTAAGCTCCTCTCTGCTAAAATTATTCAAATCGTCGAAACCTTTAGTATCAAACATAAAAAAATAATTTTTATGTATTAATTTAGCTTTTTGAAAAACGTTTTCCACAAGCATTCAGGTGATCCGGTTTTAAAGTGGGTCACTGTTTGACACGGTTTAAAACCGGATTATCTGAATGCGATAATGTTTTCAACGGGCTAAAATGTTACATTTTTATATAGTTACATAAAAAAATCAAGTCCAACTTTTAAATATTCATTCGATTGAATCAGGATATTTTAAAGAAATGATAAATTCCTTGTTTCCTTTGGGACCTGGTATGGGTGAAGGGATTACAAATTCACACAAAAGCCCTTGTTTTGTAAAAAAATCGGAAAGATCTTCGATTACTTCAGCATGCAGGGCCGGGTCACGCACAACACCCCCTTTGCCGACGTTGCCTTTTCCCACTTCAAACTGGGGTTTTATCAAGGCCAGGATCCTGGCATCTTTTTTCATAAACTTAAGTACAGCCGGAACAACTATTTTAAGGGAAATAAAGGAAACATCTATGGTAATAAGATCTACAAGTTGAGGCAGGGTTTCGGCTGTTATATGCCTGATATTTGTGCGTTCTATAACAACAACACGAGAATCCTGCCTCAGTTTCCATGCCAGCTGCCCATAGACTACATCCAAGGCAAAAACACGGTTTGCACCATGTTGCAGCAGACAGTCCGTAAATCCGCCTGTGGATGCTCCCACATCAAGACAGACAAAACCGGCAATATCAATTCCTATAGCCTCCAGAGCTTTTTCGAGTTTAACACCGCCTCTGCTTACATAGGGAACATCTTTTTCTTTAATAATAACAGCGTCTTCTCTATAGATCAAAGTGCCGGGCTTGTCCACAGGCAGATTATTTACCAGAACCTTTCGGGCCATAATCAGAGCCCGGGCACGTTGTCGACTCGGCGCCAGCCCTTTTTCCACAATGATCAGGTCAAGCCTTGTTTTCTCTGTTGACATTATTATCTGGTTGCCGTGTGGATGCGAAGTTATGAATCACTTATCGAGCAACAAGCGTTTGGCTGCATTGACGATGGCGGGTGCATCGATGCCGTATTTGGCTCTGAGAAAGTTCTGGGAGCCGTGCTCAACAAAAGTATCCGGTATCCCTATACATTCCAGAAGAAACCCGGTTATCCTTTGATCACTCAAGCATTCCAGGACCGCACTTCCAAATCCTCCCTGACGGACGTTCTCTTCAACCGTTATGATGCGTGGTATTTCTCTGGCAAGTGACCCGATCAAATCAGAATCGAGCGGTTTTACAAAGCGGCAATTTACAACAGTGGCAGATATGCCCTGTTCCATCAGTGTTGAATGTGCGTAAAGCGCTTCGGAAACAGATGTGCCTATGGCCAAAATAAGAACGTCATCTCCTTTTTTGAGGACTTCCCCCTTACCGATCGGTATTGGAACATCTTGATTTTCCATTTTTACGCCCGCGGCAGTTCCCCTGGGATATCGAACTGCAATGGGGCCATTATGGGCAAGGGCTGTGGTGAGCATTCTGACCAGTTCGTTCTCATCCTTGGGGGCCATGACCACCATGTTGGGAAGACTTCTGAAATAAGATAAATCGAAAATTCCATTATGGGTTGCTCCGTCCTCACCCACAATTCCTCCCCGGTCGACGGCAAAAACAACCGGAAGTGCTTCGATACACACATCATGAAGTATCTGATCATAAGCACGCTGCAAAAAAGTAGAATATATGGCCACCACAGGCTTGAATCCCTCAGTGGCCAAGCCCGCGGCAAAGGTTACGCCGTGCTGTTCGGCGATTCCGACATCAAAAAACCGATCCGGATAAGTCTCTGCAAACTTAACAAGTCCTGTACCTTCGGGCATAGCGGCGGTCACCGCAATGATCCTGTCGTCGGTTTCTGCCATTTTGAGCAGGGTATCGCCAAAAACTTCCGTATATGTAGGAATATAACTTTCTTTTTTTATATCTTCCCCTGTATCGGCATTAAAGCTTCCAACACCGTGAAAATAGGAGGGATTTTTTTCAGCTGGAGGGTATCCCTTGCCCTTCTTCGTTGTCACATGAAGAAGTACGGGCTCGTTAAGAAGCTTAATATTGTTCAATATATCGATAAGATGGTTAAGTTTATGCCCGTTTATGGGACCAAAATATTCGAAGTTAAAGGCTTCAAACAGCATTCCCGGAGTTATAAAGGTCTTGAAAGATTCTTTTGAACGCTTTGCCAATTGATAAATATCGACTCCGATTTTGGGCAAGGATTTAAGAAAGTCTTTAATCTCTTGTCTAAAGTCCTGCAAATATTTAGCAGAAAAGGTGCGGCTTAACAAAGAGGATAGGGCACCTACATTTGGGGCAATGGACATGTCATTATCGTTTAATATGACGATAAGGTCTTTGTTAATGTCTCCGGCCTGGTTAAGGCCTTCATAGGCAAGCCCGGCTGTCATGGCGCCATCCCCTATGACAGCAATAACCTTTGACGTTTCTTTCTTCAGGCATTTGGCAGAGGCAATTCCGAGTCCAGCGGATATCGAAGTGCTGCTGTGTCCTGTTGAAAAAGCATCGTAGGGGCTTTCACTCATGCGTGTAAACCCGCAGATTCCGTCGTGTTGACGGAGGGTGTGAAATCTTTCCCTGCGCCCTGTAAGGAGCTTGTGGGCATAAGCCTGGTGTCCGACATCCCAGATAATTTTATCATCAGGTGCATCAAAGACGTAGTGGATGGCAATCGCCAGTTCAACAGCACCAAGATTCGGTGCCAGGTGGCCGCCGTTTTTAGATACCACGTCAACAATAACTTGGCGTATCTCGGAAGCAAGTATCGGAAGATCAGATCTTGACAGTTGTTTTAAATCTGCGGGGGAATTTATGTTTTCAAGAAAGCTCAATGCAAATCATTCTCCTTTCGAGACCTTTGAAAAATGCTTCCCGCTAAAGCGGGATTCAAGTTCAAGGAAGGCGAAAATTTTAACCACAGGAATACATTGAGTATTTTGAGGATTAAAATTTGAGCCTGACATCCCGCCAATGGCGG
>JAUVVL010000135.1 GCA_030604635.1 Desulfobacteraceae bacterium | reverse complement strand
TCCTGGCCATTTAATCCTCTGGTCTTTAAATCCTTAAAGAATTCACGCCAATTGGAAGCCGATTCCTTATCCCCGGCCTGCAAGCCCAGCACCAATTTATGTCCTGTCTTTTTCACCCCAATGGCAACTAACACAGGAACAGTCCCGATGCTTTTGCCGATTCGCATATCAAAGCAAACACCGTCTAAAAACATATACTTACTGGACTCTTGCGATAAATCGCGGGTTCGCCACTTTTCTGCTGCCTATATCAGTTCTTTATTAATCCCGCCAAGGCGGGACTGACTTCGCCAGCTGATATTTTGCGACCGACCAGCTTTTTGGAAATCATTGAAAGACTTCGGGTACTTATACCCGTTAAAAACATTAAACATAAATCTTGGCGAATAGTATCTTCGTATCGTTTACCGCGCGGAATGACATGGGTTTTAAAGTCACCCTTGCGGTCTCTTGGAATCTGGATATCAACCTCACCGATACCTTTTAACGTAAAGTTTCGGTCATAGGAGCCATTGCGATGATTTACATCCCCTTGACGGCGCTCATAGCGCTTTCTGCCAAGAAAATGCGTAAGCTCCGCATCCATCAGCCCGGAAAGGTATTGACCAATTGTCTCTCTGATATCGGCTCTGATCATCTCGTAAATCTTATCGGGTTGCTCTTGAATTTCCTTGAAAATACTGACAACTTCAGGTACACTAATTTTCAGTTTCATGGGCGCTTCTCCTTTCTTTTTGGTTTTTGGTCAAAACCCTTTTAAAGGAAAAGCGCCTTTTTTTTCAACCTGTTTTATATTTTACACAATTTATTTTACACTACCTGAGGTGCTCTTAAAATGGAAGTCTTAGCGACCATAGAAAAAAATGATTTGGCCAAGCTGTTGGGGGGTGATGAATTTGGGAGCGTTTCCCGATCGACCCGCACCAAAATAGAAAAACTGGAAACGATTTTTAGAGAACTCGTCAACCCTGCCTTATACTATCAGCATCTTGAGATCGACTCGGTGGAAAAGGGGGCCGTTCTTCTTGAAGAAGGGCCCAAATTTACAAGTCCTAAACTTTCAAAAACGATGAAAGATTGTGATGAAATCATCTGTTATATCGCAACCTTAGGAGAAAATGTTGATGGCGAGATAAAAAGGCTCATGGGCCAAAAGCATCTGGCAGAAGCATACATTCTGGACGCCATGGCGTCCGTGGCTGCTGATAATATGGTGGCAACGTTTCATGAGCGCATGAAAAGCGAATATGAAAACCAAGGAAAACAGGTGACCATATGCTTTAGTCCGGGGTATTGTGATTGGCCGATCACCGAACAGAAAAAGTTGTTTAGCATGTTCGATTCAAATGAGTTGGACGTTGAACTCACAGATTCCTGCTTAATGCAGCCCCGCAAGTCTATTTCCGGTGTTTTCGGAATAACTCCGTTCAATTCGAACCAATCCACCCATTCTTATAATCCTTGCTTGGAGTGTAACCAAAGGGATTGTTCCGAGCGAAGAAATTCAGCCTTTTAACCTTGTTCCAGATTTAATCTAATAATGGAGGTGTGGATGATAACGAGAAAAGGCTTGCCAGGAGGGCAGTACAAGCCTCTGGCCGATGAAGATATTATAAAAATACATGAAACCAGTCTGCGGATCTTTTCCGAAGTCGGTATACAGGTGAATTTTCCGGAAGCCCTGGAACTGTTTAAAGAAGCTGGTGCCTTTGTCGATGATTCCACCAAAGTGGCCAAGTTCGATCCGGATCTGGTCACAAAACTGATTAAATCGGCTCCCTCGGTTGTCCGCCTTTATGGAAGGGCTGATAATGGTGAGTTGGACTGCGAAATCGGCGGAAGCAATGTTTATATGGGAACCGGCGGAACCGCCCTGAATGTCCAGGATCCGGGCAGCACGGATACGCGGCGATCAAAACTCGAAGACATCGTCAACATGGCCCGCCTGGTGGATGCCCTGGACAACATTCACTTTTACATGCTCAACGTATTTCCCAATGAACTGCCGGTTGAGAATATAGATGTAAACCGCTTCTGCGCGGCTCTTAATAATACCCGCAAGCATATAATGGGCGGGGTTTATACTGTGGAAGGGGTGAAAAATGTAATCAGGATGGCGGAAATTATCGCCGGTTCTTCGGAAAAACTCAGGAAGCGCCCCTTTATATCAATGGTAGCATGTAACATCAGCCCTTTTAAACTTGATGAAAGCTATGGCCAGCTTGCCATGGAGGTTGCAAAGCACGGGATACCAGTGGTCGTTCCGGCAGAGCCGCTTTGCGGTGCTACCGCTCCCATTACCCTGGCCGGCAATCTGGTCGTGCTTAACGTGGATACCCTGATCGGTGTTATGCTCACCCAATTGGTTAACCCGGGCACTCCGGTATTATACGGGAGTGTAGCTTCGATTACCGATATGCGTGACATGAAGTACTTATCAGGCGCCATCGAAATGGGCCTGCTGAATGCCGCTGCAGCCCAGATGGCCCGCTTTTACAACCTTCCCTTATATTCCACAGCCGGCATGTCCGATGCCAAAATCAATGATACCCAGGCCGGTTATGAATCGGCTTTGACCGGTTTGTTGGTAGCACTGGCCGGCGGCAACTTTATTCACGATGCCGCCGGTTTTTTAGAGTTTTGCATGACCGCTTCATACGACAAGCTGGTTATAGACAATGAAATCATCGGGATGGTTATGCGGGCCGTTGAAGGTATCAAGGTAGATGATGAAAGCTTGGCTTTCGATGTACTGAAGAAGGCCGGGCCGGGCGGCCATTTTGTTTCCAGGCGCCATACGCGTAAATTTATGCGCACCGAACTGTACCATCCTCAGCTCAGCGACAGGAATAACCGGCAAGACTGGGAAACAGAAGGAGCCAAATCAGCCCAGGATCGAGCGACAGAAACAGTCAGGGAAATTCTGTCACGGCCTGAAACACCTGTTCTTGCTTCTGAAATACGCACCGAGATCCGCAAAAAGATCCCCGGGCTGCAAGAAGATATAATGTCATAATGTAATGGAGGTAAGCGTTTATGATCATCATCGGGGAAAAAATTAACGCCACCCTTAACGCTGTAAAAACAATAATATTGAACCGTGATACCAAAAGCCTTTTAGATTTAACCCAAAAGCAGGCGGCTGCCGGCGCTGATTATATCGATGTAAATGTAGGCACTGGCGTGGGGTCGCGGGAAGATGAAATTCAATCCATCATATGGGCCGTAGAGAGTATTCAAGGCCAGATCACAACACCGCTTTGCATTGACAGTGCCGATCCAAAGGTGATTGCAACCGGCCTTGAAATTTTAAACGGCAAACCTTCCATGATCAATTCGGCCAAAGCCGAGAAGCACAATCTGGAGACGGTAGTACCGCTTGTCGCCGAACATGATTCGTTTTTAGTTGCCCTGGCCATGGACGAAGACGGCATTGCGAATACGGTAGACGGCCGTCTGCGATCCTGCGAAAAAATTCTTGACGCCTGCGAAACGTACGGCGTTGCGATTGAAAATGTTTTTATAGATCCTTTGGTTATGCCGATCAGTACCGATATAAACTCAGGATTGGTTACTCTTGAAACCATTTCCGCCATTAAAAAAAGTTTTCCCGGTGCTAAAACGGTGACCGGCCTTTCAAATGTTTCTTACGGCCTGCCCCGGCGAAGCAGGCTCAATATAGCTTTTTTGCACATGTGCATCTTTGCAGGACTTGATGCTGCCATTGTCGATCCTTTGGATGAAGAGCTGATGGCAGCAGTAAAGACCGGAGAAGTCCTGGCCGGCAGGGATCGGCACTGCCGGCGGTACATGCGGGCCTTCCGAAAATAAAGGAGAATATAGTGATTGAATTATTCAGACAGGGGATATTGGTAAAGCCTTATGAACGCTTAAGCCGTGATCAGCTGCAATGTCTGGATCAAGCATCATTAGACATACTGTCTGATCCGGGCGTTTGGTGTTATAACGAGCGGGCGGCTCTGCTTTTCAAGGACCATGGCGCTAAAGTGTGGGAAGAGGATGCTCCGGGGGCTAAGTGCTGGCGGGTAAGCTTTCCGGGCGGGCTTGTTAAAGAAGCCGTTGCCAAGGCTCCCTCGCGCCTTGTCTTAGGCGCACGCAAACCGGAAAATCGCCTGCTTCTGGACACTGAAATTCCCAGGGTTTATTTTGGAACAGGATCGGAAGCCAATATATGGCTCGATACCAAATTGGAGGATTTTGTCAGCGCAGAAGACAGCACCGTCAAAATAAAAGTGCCCCGCTACGAAGAGGTCAGGGGCAGCACGGCCTTGCTGAGCCGGGCTGCCAAACTCTGTGAAAGACTGGAGCATCTGGATTTCTTCATCCGGCCGCTGAACATCCAGGATCCTGAGATTACCTTTGACAATCATGATGTCAACAAATTCTTCGCCAGTCTTAACAATATCACCAAGCATGTGCAGGCCGGTTTGACCAGCCTGGCAAGTTTCAATGATGTTGTAACCATGGCGGAGATTATCGCAGGGGGTAAAGCGGCGCTAAGAGAAAATCCCATCGTATCTTTTATCGCCTGTGTCTTTAAAAGCCCGCTGCAAATTGTGGATGACACCGCTGAAAAGGTTTTTGCCATTGTCGAATCGGGCCTGCCCCTTGTTATTTCATCCTCACCCCAGGGAGGATCCTCGGCACCCATCCAGGAAGTCGGCATGGTCGCCCAGATCAACGCCGAAATTCTGGCCGGGATTACACTGACGCAGCTGATCAGAGAAGGTGCGCCGGTTCTATATGGCAGCGTTCCGGTTCGGGCTCGCCTGGATGATCTTCATGACCTTTACGGCTGCCCTGAATTCAACCAGTATAATATCGACTGCGTTCAACTGGCGCGCTATTATAAAATCCCGTGCTATTCCACTGCCGGCGTAGGTGATGCCAAAGTTCCGGGAATGCAGGCTATGTTTGAGAAACTGTTTACCCATCTTTACATGGCAACGAGCGGCGCACACTATATCCACTATGCGTTTGGTCTTTTGGACCGGACCAACAGCTTTTGTCCGCTGCAGGCGGTACTCGACAACGAGCAGATCGGTAAAATCAAACATTGTCTTCGAGCGCCCAAGGTCTCTTTGCAAGATACCGATGATGCCGTCAAAATGGTAAAAAAAGTGATGGCCTCCAGCCACCGGCTTTTTGCCCGCCACGCTCGTAAGGCCATGCACAGCGGAGATGTGTCCAGCCCATATCAGTTTGAAACCAAAGACCTTAAAGACAGAGTTATCGAAAACGCACTTGAGCACATGGCTCGCCTGGAAGCTGAACCGGCGCCTCACTTGGACCCAGATGTGGTGGATCACGTATATAATAAGGTGCCTGGCCTTCTGCCGGGCCTAAAAACAGCATTATCAGACAATTAATTGGGAGGAATGATTAATGAGTACCAGCGAACTTCTTGAAAAGATTGCATTCAATGTTATCCAGGGAAGAGTGGAAGCTGAAGATGACGGCTTTGATCCGGGCCTGGAAGGCCGGCCGGCGGTAACAGAGCTGGTAACCGAAGCTTTGGATCAAAATATAGATCCCAAAAAGATATTGATGCAATCATTAACAGAATCCATGGAAACAGTTGGTGATAAATTTGAAAAAAATGAATACTTGATTCCCGACATGCTGGCCTCTGCCGAATGTGTAGGGGTTGCCATGGATTTATTGGCGCCTCATTTGATCATGGCAGGCGTAAAGAGCAAGGGTAAATTTGTAATCGCCACCGTAAAAGGTGATCTTCACGACATCGGCAAAAACATTTTAGCCATCATGTTAAAAGGTGCCGGCTATGATGTCGTCGATCTGGGAACCGATGTGAGCATGGATCGTATTCTAAATGCTGTTAAAGAGCATGAAGCCACCTTTTTAGGACTTTCAGCGCTTTTAACAACCACAATGCGGGAAATGGAAGACGTGATTCAGCAACTCAAAGCAAAAGGGCTGCGAGATAACGTCAAGGTTTTTATCGGTGGGGCTCCCACCTCTAATGATTTTGCTGTTCAAATCGGAGCGGATGCTTATTGCAAGGATGCGTTTCAGGCCCTTGACATATTGAAAGAAATAAAACGCTCGCCGTAATATTTATTTTGTCCCCTTAACCCGGGTTAGGAGAAATCATGAGTGAAAAAAAAGCGTATACCCAGGCCCACGGCACGGGTAAGTATGACAAAGCAACCGGACTGCTGGGTAAATATGACAATGTCCGGCGATTTTGGGAAGACCAGATCACCGGTATTTTCCTGCGCCCGGCACTCAACAATCTGGTGGAGGAAAAGCGGCGGCGCCTTGAAAGAATTCGCATTCTGGATTTAGGGTGCGGTAGCGGTGAGGGCTACGACTTGTTGATGGATGTGACAACCAAGGATCCCGCTATTTACGAGTACATCACTTCGGCAATTACCCAGGATATGCTGCAAGAATACGTGGGTGTGGACATAAACGAAGATTTGTTACGGCAGGCCGAAGAGTATTACGGACATCTTCCCAAAACACGGTTTGTTCAAGGGGACCTCTCCAACGGCCTAACTCCCGAGCTTACAGAAAAACCGCCTTTTGATGTTTATTTTACATCCTTTGGAACTTTTTCGCACTTTCATGATCATCAGAGTGTAAAGATCATTGCCGATATCTGCAAGCATGCCCCGGAACGGGCCATTTTTATGTGTGACTGGCTGGGACGATATTCTTATGAGTGGCAGGATCTGTGGCACCATCCACTGGACAAAGAATATTTTATGGACTACCGTATTTCATACATTTATCCAGAGGAGGAACGTGACAAGGTTGACGTTGCATCTTTCCCCTTAAGACTGATCACCAGAGACGAAATCATAAAAATTATTGATCAGGCTTCCAAAGAATCAGGGACTAAAATCAAGCCCTTGAAGTTTTTTGACCGCTCCATTTACATCGGCCGTCATATGGATACCGGAGAGTACAACGCCAATTGCCCTAAGTTGAGGCTTCCGGCAAATTCACTCTTTGAAGGATACGTGCGCACCGACCTTGAAAGCCTTTTGGTAGATTATGTACCCCGGAGCGGATTTGATCACCTTAACAACTTTTTCGAAATGTTTTTCATGTCATGTAACACACTGGTACAATATACCATTTCCTTGCTCAGTAATTATGATTCTAAGAAGAATAATTTAAACGACATTCCGGAAATTCTGCCCTATTATCCTGTCCCTCTCAAAGAGGCCATGGAAGCCATGCGTAGAGTTATTGAAGGGGTCGGCTGGGTACCATGGGGCGATGTTCGGGCCAATGTAATCGAGCCGCACCTGGGCTATTCCCTGCGCAAGCTTGAGGCGGATCTTCAGCCCGGAACAGGCGTAGGGCACGGACTCGTTGGCATTTTTGAAATCAGAAAGTAAACCGATTCGAAAGAACGGTGCTTTGGATTTCCTGAGACCCGACGGTGAAAGAGAAGGCGGAAAGGAGGCTGAAAATAAAATGAGTGGTTTTGCGGTCGTTTATAATCAACAAAATTGCCTGGAGCTGGACAAGATGTTTAAACGGATCGGCCATCGCGGCCCGTATTTGTCAGGGCAATTTGAAGGCGAACGGATCTTGATGGCCCAGAATTATCTTGAAGGTGATATTAGCGGAAAGCCGGATGTCATTTTGGAAGCCGGGGAAACAAAAGCGCCGGTATTTAACCCACGTTATCCGGAGCTTAGAATCTGTTACGACGGCCAGATGGGAAATTGGGAAAAACGGGCGAAACCCAGCGGTGAAGCAGATGGTCCCTTTAGAGAGGAACGCCTGTTGCTGCAACTTTACAAGCAATATGACCGCCATATGTTCGAATATTTGGATGATGCCGTCTTTGCATTCGTGATTTCCGATGGAAAAAACCTGTTTGCGGCCAGGGATCTTTTAGGTATTAAAACCCTTTTTTACGGAAGAAAAAATGGGGCGCTTTACCTGTCTTCCGAACTTAAAAGTTTGATAGGAATTACCGATGAATTTTATGAATTTCCGGCCGGTTATTTTATGGACAACACGTATACTCTATTCCGGTTTGCCGAACTGCCGCAATTTCAGCCTGCAATCCTTGATAGCGATCTGGATGAGATAACTGAAACGATCAGAGACATTATCCAGCGCAGCTTCAATAATCGCGTAGACTTTAATGTGCTCACCGGCAGCCTGCTCAGCGGTGGAATTGACAGCAGTGTCATCGTCTGGCTGGCCAGCGAAGCCTATAGGAACAAATTTGGGAATGACGCCCGATTAAGAACTTTTGCCTTAGGGGTGGGCGAAAGTGAAGACATTAAATGCGCTCGCTTAATGGCCGACCATATCAACGCCGAACACCATGAACTGATTGTGGATCTTGACCAAATCCTGGCTGTGCTGCCCGAAGTAATCTGGTACTTAGAGTCCTTTGATCCTTCTTTGGTGCGAAGTTCGGTTTCGAATTACCTCATCTCTAAATATGCAAAAGCACAAGGAATTAAAGTTTTGCTTTCCGGTGAAGGCGGCGACGAGGTCTTTTGCGGATACCTGTACCTTAAAGATTTTCCACCCGAAGAATTGTTTGCCAAACAAATGGAATGTATCGGCTTTTTACACAACAACGCCTCATTGCGTCTGGACCGCATGAACCTTTGCAACTCCGTTCGGGTAGTGACACCACTGATATCCGGCGAATTACTCAACTATGCCATGACTCTCCCATCCGAATACAAGCAAAAGCCGGATGGTGATCAAAAAATTGAAAAATGGATTTTCAGAAAGGCTTTTGAAAACGTGCTTCCCAAAGAGATCGTATGGCGGCTGAAACAGGAATTTTCTCAAGGATCCGGCTCTGCTGATGTTCTGCCCAAATATTTTGAAAAGACAATTAAAGATAAGGAATTGCTGGAAGCTCATGCAAGTTTTCCTATGATACGGAGCAAGGAAGAGCTATACTATTTTCAAATCTTCAAAGAACATTTTGGCAGCGGCCGGGCATTAGACACGGTCGGCCAGTGGATTCGTTTGTAAGATTTGCTGTCAAGAAAGCCTTTATTAACAGCAGTTTTTTCTATTTAGCTCCCCTTTTGTACTTATTAACGGGTAGTCAGCAATTCCTTGGCAAGGCTGGTGTAGTCTGATGAACCGTAACTGTTCTGTCTGAAAAAAATCACAGGTTTGCCAACGCCGGCACTTTCAGCAATTGTTGTATTAACTCTTACCACTGTATCGAAAAGCAAATCCTTGTATCTATCATCATTTTTGAGCTTCTCCAGTATTCTACGGCTGACCCTGGTTCGCGTGTCAAATAAAGTCGCAACAACTCCTGTTACATTAATATCCGGGTTAATATTCTCCTTGATAGTAAAAATTGTGTCAAAAAGTTCATCCAGGGCGTCATAAGAATAAGGATGTGTCTGGCACGGCACGATAACCTCTTTTGCATAGGCTAATACATTGACAGTCAGCAGAGAAAGGCTGGGGGGAGTGTCAAGGAGAATGAAATCATATTCCCCGGATATGCTTTCAAGGGCTTCTTTCAGTCTGTTTTCCCGTCCAACCTCATCGACCAGCTCAACCTCTGCACCGGCAAGATCCACGTGTGATGGAATAAGATCAAGCCCTTTCCATCTTGTTGGTACAATTGCATCGGATGCCTTAATCGATGCTGTATCCTTGATGAGGTCATACACAGTCAGCATTTCTTCTTTCACATCAACACCAAGCCCTTTGGTCGCATTAAACTGCGGATCCATGTCAACGACAAGAACCGATTTGCCTTCCTTATTCAGGGCCGCTCCAAGATTCACGACCGTTACGGTTTTACCAACACCACCCTTTTCATTTGCCACAGCAATGATTCTGGTCTGTTTACCACCCATCTTTTAATAACTCCCTTGATTTAGTCAATTTGCAAATCATCAAATATTGATGCCCATGTAAAAAGTCCTTTTTACATGGATTAAGGAATTTAGGGATTAAGGAATTGCGAATTATTTAAAGACATTATGAATGCGTAAAATTGAATAATTCAGCCCCGCCTGCCGGCCGGCG
>JAUVVL010000278.1 GCA_030604635.1 Desulfobacteraceae bacterium | reverse complement strand
CGTAAAAAATCAAAACTTGCTGAATTATTCAATTTTACGCATTCATAATGTCTTTAAATAATTCGCAATTCCTTAATCCCTAAATTCCTTAATCCATGTAAAAAGGACTTTTTACATGGGCATCAATATTGATGGTTTCACTTTCATATCACATTTCGGAGGTGCAAAATGAAAAGTATAAAAGTCATGGTAAACGGAATTCCCGGTAGAGTATCAAGTGTAGTGGCAAGACATGTTCTAAATGATGACCGATTTGAGCTGATTCCACACGCACTTACCGGACCTGAAATTACGGAGTCGGAATGCAATATCGATGCTTCCACCATACAGCTTATTCTTCCGGAATCTCGGGAACAGGCAATAAGTGAAATAATGGAAAGAGAAGGTGCTTTTATCAGCGTGGATTTTTCGCTTCCTCCAGCTGTAAACAGCAACGCCGAATTTTACTGCAATAAGGGCCTCCCTTTTGTCATGGGCACAACTGGCGGCGACAGAAAGCTTCTTGAAGATACGGTGCGATCATCTTCCATAGCGGCTGTAATCGCACCGAACATGGCCAAACAGATTGTCGGATTTCAGGCCATGATGGAATATGCTGCAAATACATTTAAGGGTCTTTTTAACGGATATTCCCTTGAAATAAAGGAAAGCCATCAGAAAGGAAAAGCAGACACCAGCGGAACCGCCAAGGCCATGGCAAAGTATTTCAACTCCCTGGGCACTCCCTTTTCCGAAGAAGATATCATAAAAGAGCGTGACCCTGAGACCCAGAAAAATGTATGGGGCATACCCGAAGAATACCTGGATGGACACGGGTGGCATACCTACACCCTTGTCTCGGATGACAAGACCGTTCGCTTTCAATTCACGCACAACGTAAACGGCCGGGAAGTTTATGGAAAAGGAACCATTGATGCTATTCTTTACCTGAATGAAAAGGTTAAAGAAGGAACAAAGGGAACGGTGTTCTCGATGATTGATGTGCTAAAGGGGGCTTAACTACAATAGCAATATAATGATCTATACTAACTGATAAGGCGGACCGCTCGCTACGCTCACGATCCGCCCTATCGCCGGCCGTTTATGGCTCAACAGCCGGCGTTCTGCCCAAAAATAGACAGATAATTGGTTTATAGGGTATAATGAATGAAAACTCGTTTTTACATTGATCCAGAGACTCGACTTTCTCATATTTACAACCACGAGGTGAGGGAAGATGAGGTAGAGGATGTACTCCGAAAGCCCGGGGAGGATCGGCCGGGTAAAGAAAATTCTCGAATTGCTATCGGGCAAACGAAAGCCGGTCGATACCTCCGAGTGATTTACGTTCCCGATCCTGAGCCCGATAGTGTATTTGTCATCACGGCATATGAATTGGCAGGAAAACCACTTAAAGCATATCGGCGTCGAAGCCGAAGGAGACATGGGCGATGAAAAAAAATAGGTTTCCCAAAGGATGGGACGAGGCCCGCGTCAAGCGCGTTCTTGATCATTACGAAAACCAGACTGAGGATGAAGCGGTTGCCGAAGATGAGTTTGCTTGGGAAGATACATCCCAGACTTTCATCGAAGTTCCTAATGAACTGGTTCCCGCTGTGCGAGAGTTGATTGCCAAAAAAGTAGCATGATCCTGATTGATACAGGAAATTATGTATCTGCGGGCAGAGCCTGTCAGTTCACCGGACAGGAGTTCCGCTGCGCTTCACACCTTCCGGTGACTTCATCGAAGCCCTTTTTGAGGTATCTATGAGATTGAGAGACGACGGAGACATCATAAAAGGGTTGGGGTTCGTCGCGTTGTATGGGGCATACCCGAAGAATACCTGGATGGACACGGGTGGCATACCTACACTCTTGTCTCGGATGACAAGACCGTTCGCTTTCAATTCACGCACAGCGTAAACGGCCGGGAAGTTTATGGAAAAGGAACCATTGATGCTATTCTTTACCTGAATGAAAAGGTTAAAGAAGGAACAAAGGGAACGGTGTTTTCGATGATTGACGTGCTAAAGGGGGCTTAACTTAACTATAATAGCAATATAATGAAATCTTTCCGTCTATACTAACTGTTCGCGACGCGAACGGGCCGGCGTTATGTTTCTTAAATAAATGAATGGAAATCAAATATACGAATTATGATGGCGATTGGGAAGAGTCCTGTCCCCACTGCGGTAAGCCTCAGAAAGAACATCAAGTAAATATAGGAGAACATGAGGGCGTAAGATATATCCACCGTCAGCCTTGTGAAGAAGAACAGCACCACATTAGAAAAGAGGCGGTAAAGAGGGGAATTGTAACTCGTATAATTATTCAGGTTTACGGTATCTGTTCTTACCTCTGGGGGAAAATCCCGTTTAAGGAAGAAATAAAATTAATATTTGGTTTTTTTAAGAATATTTTTATTAGTCTCAGGGCTATATTTTATCTGAGAAGGAATAAACCGAAATGAAAACATAACATGTCAGTTCACTTGACAGCTAGGGCCTCGCTCTTTCTGACTTTATCTTGCTTTTGTGTTTTTATAGCTTTTGCACAAGGGTTCGTTGCCCTAGCTGCCACTGACTTCTTCTTAGATGCATACTAAGTAATAGGGCTCATCCATGTTTAAGGAATCTAAATCACAGAAAGATGATGCTGAATGCATTTTAAACTTAATTGAAACTTGTACTGGCCTTATTAAAAAGCATGGTTACCCTGACAACGACACACGAACTGCATCACTTGTTAATATTCGATTAGTATCCTATTCAAGCTTAGGAATCGCTAATTTATTGGATAATTGGTCAAAAGGAGATAATACGGTACAGCAAATCATTCCTCAATTATTAGGTTTAACTCAAGTAGACACTAAATCTGTTCAACTAATGGGCGATTCCCTTCATAAAACCTCAAAATTATCCTTAATCTTATTGGGACAATTTCAAATTGAAAATTGCATTGTAAAAATCGGCAATGCGCTCGGAATCAAAACTCAATCCATCGGTTTCTATAATAAAGCTAATGCCTTACTTTCATATTTATGTTTAGCTCCAATTAGACTTGATATATTAAATACTGGTGCACAAATCAGAAATAGCCTTCATTCTAACGGAATACACCATGGTTACAAAGGAGCTGATTTTCATTCCAACTTAAAAGGTGTTCAATATGACTTTATTGACGGACAGAAAGTGTCTTGTGCCACTTTTCCACACATTACTCATGCTTTAGAATGTTCACTCGAGGTTTTAGATGAGATTTTCTCTGCACCTCAATTAAAATCTTACACTTCTTTAATACTTGATACTTATGCGATGATAATAGGCTTAGGAAGGGGTGCAGAAGATGAACCATAAGAGAAATTGTTGGCATCTAATCGGGTAGCCGGGGGTTTTTCTCCCCCAACCCCACACCACACCGCATAAGGGTCTCCTTCGACTTGCTCGGGACAAGCTCACCAGGCGGGTCTCACAGTTTTGCACTCCAGAGATACCGCTTCTTTCAGTCGCTCTCGCATCCGCTCGCCTTCCACTTCGTTCCAGCCCTTCAGACATTACCTCACGGCACCGCCCCCCGATGACGGGATCTACGACTTGCTTTTGGCTATCACTTATGCTAATAAATCAAAAGATTTATTAACAGGGTTCACGTACAGGGGACTTGGCCTCGGCTGCCCTCGGCCATGAGTTCGGTCCGAATGGAGCTCGGTCGAAGCCTCACCCCATAAGCAGTTCGGCCTTGAGTCGTTCGACTATGAGGCTCTCGACAGGCTCACTGCCGAAAGGTTCACGCCCCCCGATAAGCTCGGGATCTGCGACATGCCGGGCGTACACCTGTCGCTGCACCTGACCGGGAAAACTATGCAGTTTTACGTAAAAGATAGTGCAAGCTCGAAGGTTTGGAGGCCGGCAGGTTAGCTCAAAACGTTATGCAGTAGAAAAAATGGATGCACTTGATTTTAATAATGCTACTTTTGATGACCTTGATCAATATGCCATGGAAAAGCTGGTATTTGATACTGGCGAGTTATCTCCAATTCTAAAAGGGCATCTATTTATTGAAAGGGTTTTGGAGACATTGATCTCAAATAATGTACCGCACCCTGAAACTCTTTTCAAAAAGCACAGGTTAACTTGCTTTCGACAGTTGTAGGTTCATGAAAAAGATTATTATCAATAATATCATTCTGTTAAAGGATTTTGCAAAAACGGTGTAGTGCCTACAAATTTAGTGGGTTAAATCGACCTTTTTAAGG
>JAUVVL010000017.1 GCA_030604635.1 Desulfobacteraceae bacterium | reverse complement strand
GAAGGCATGGTTGTAAGGAATCAGATTACAAAGGCTGGCACTTCGATTGGTGCAAACTACCGCGAGGCCAACAGAGCTAGAAGCAGGGCTGATTTTAAAAATAAGATTAAAATCTGTGAAAGTGAGGTAAGCGAAACACAATACTGGTTAGAAGTAATTGTAGAGGCCAAATGGTTATCCTGGGAAAAAGTAAAACCAGAATATGATGAGTGCAGTGAATTGCTTGCAATATTTACCTCTATTGGAAAAAGCAAATAAAATTGACAGAATACCTTAACTTTAGGCACTTTAGCTCACTTTAGGCACTTTAAACTTCTAATTATAATGAATAAATCCATATAATACGTACTATAATATGTAATCGTATCTAAGAGTGCCTGCACTACCGAAGTTTTCCTACCGTTATTAGATACACCACCGTCTCCTCTTCACCATCTACACCTAGCAGTTCGTTGAAATCATCATCAAAAAAGGCGCCGATGGGACATGAACCGAGGCCCATGGCGGATGCAGCCAGCTGGACATTCTGGCAGACATGACCAAGATCCATGGCAATGTAGCGCATCGCACGGTCGCGGTATTTAACCATGCACCGGAGCATCATGGCGGTCCAAATAATAACCACCGCCGCTTTTTGCACCGCGGGCTGACCCAGGCTGGCAGCGGTGAATCCCTGATTGAAGTTGCCGGACTGCAAGCGCTCCAGAGCAAAGTCCGCCACATCAAAATGGTATATCCCCTGGGGCACTTCTTCCACCTTGTCAACATAGAGATAGGTTTCAAAGGGATAGAGGGCGCCAGCAGAAGGAGCAGTGCGAAGCAGATGGATACCGGCCCGAGCGGTTACGCCCTGGGCCGCCCACATCAGTTTGGCCAGTTCCCCGAGACTGAGCGGTTCAGGGGTTGTATCGCGTTCGGATCGACGTCTGGCCAGGCATTGCCAGAGATCGGCCGGCCGGCTCAGGTCCGGTTCCGGCAGTTGCAGACGCTCTGCATCCGGGTAGTTCTTGAAGCGTTCAGGCGCCGGGATGGAACCTAGATCGTCACTGATGGGTCGATCCCGGTGATACTTGGTGCCCTGAAGATAGCGAAAAGCAAGGCCCTGTTTATATCCTGTCATAGCTTACTCCTTTCATGAAAATTGATAGCAAAATAATTAGATCAAAGAATTACAAAGAATTATTTTGTCATTTTTTTTATGAAGTTTCTGAAAATATTGCTGATACTAAATATGAGTAAAGGGATTTGCAATGTTGTGTCAATATTTTTTTATTGACACGCAAATCAGCATATGAGTATTATTTGCTTGACAATCGGTTATGGAAACTCATGGGGTGTACAATGAGAAACCGAATAGATTACCGGATTAATTACGAGAAGGCTATAGAAACTATTGTCTGGTTAGCCAGCGAAAAACCAGGAATAGACATATACCATTTAGGAAAGGTATTATTTTATGCTGATAAAAAACATGTAAACCGCTATGCGAGACCGATTATTGGAGACACCTATATACGTATGGCTTATGGTCCAACCCCCTCCGGTGTAAAAGATTTAATATCAAAAAATTTTTGGTTGAGTCCAGACCATATTGAAAGTGTAACCAATGCCATAGAAATTAAAAATTCCCCGCACCCGTCAATTTCCGCCTCAAGACCACCCAATATGGACTATTTTTCAGGAACCGATATTGAATGTTTAAAAGAATCTCTTTTTAAATACGGTGACAAATCTTTTGAATTTTTAAAGAAAAAAACGCATAATGAAACATGTTGGCTTGAAACCAGCCCTAACCAGCCTCTTGATTATGCGTTATTTGTTGATGAGGATAATCCGAATCGAGAAGAAATATTAAAGGAAATGTCTGAAACAGCCGCCTATCTTCAGGTGTGAAGTGCTACTGCCCGGCGATGTGTTATATATCTATTGTTCTTATATAAAACCACAACCAAAACATAAATTTGTTGTTTGTGTTTGTCCCGACCCCCCTCTTTTTTTCTTCATAAACACCGAACCTAGAAGCAGGACATTAGACGCTCAACTTTTTGTTTCACAGTCTGAGATACCCTCTTTACAGCACGATTCATATATAAACACTGCCGAAATGGTTACTTTCCCAAAGGCCGAAATTGATAATGCCGATAAAAAGGGAACCCTGCCTCCCCGGGTTAGGAAAAGAGTGAGAGAAATTGTAATTAATCACAGACATTTATCACCTATGCATAAAAAACTTGTGTTAGATAATTTGACCGGTCTGCTCCTCTCGACCCCGCCTTTTAAGGCGGGGGCGAGGGGAGCTATATGAAATTGAAAAAATCCTTACCGGGCTGCGAAGCACTGCCGGGAGGCAGAACCCCCGCCCTTTAGGGCGGGGAGCTTCACTTAGCCCGGATAAACTCGCACTTCAACCATGCTGAGTGAGGCGGACGGGCCAGAACTAAAAAAAATTGTCAATAAAGCACGACAAATAGTTTCTTGTATTTGAGTCATTTCTTTCTCCACTAACGGATACATCTTTTAAATGCACTATGCCCAGAAAGCGATTGTCGATTTTCATGTACTATAATCTTTCACACCTGCCGTAAGCTTCTTCAAATTTTTTAGACGCTGTAATAGCTCTTCAGCATGCTCTTTACCGGTTTGGATGGGCAATTGGACCATTAGCCCCAGTCCTTCACTAATCTCGTGGAATTTTTCGGGTGATAGGCGGCTTACGGACGCACAATTGATCATTGGATTCACTGAAAGCAGTCTGCCTGCAAACTCCAGACCTGTCATACTCCAAGACTTTCGTCTGTCACTACAAGGTCGATAACGTAGTCTGAAGCTATTTCCAGGGCAGTTTCTCCTGATTCCGCCCAAGACAGGTCGACATCGGCATGTTCCACCAAAGCTGAAGCCAAACCGGATAAAGAGTTTTTGTCGGGACTTACTATTAATAATTTAAGCATTTTTGACCCCTTAATTTGGATATTTCACGAGCCGAGTTTGCCGCGCCTTTACCATTGACCTTCAACATTTGCCTTGTCGGATAAAGGTAATTTACCATCAAAATAGGCCTTTACAACATCTTTCACAGAGCCTTCTGCATTATTGGCCACCCTGAAAATCATGCTTCTCTTTTATAGTGGGAGCTGTAATCAGGTGAAGGTCGGCCGCATCAACATCAGCATCACAAATGACTTTGTTTCCGTCCAATGACGCAAAAGCTGCCATTAAACTGGTTTTGCCGGTTCCGCCTTTACCGCTTATGATAACCAATTCTTTCATATAAATTATCCCAGGTTATCTTGATGAAAATTTTGCCAAATCGTTGAAGATAATCACGAAAACACCCCAGTACGACAGGTTCTGCCTACGGGGCAGGCGAAAGATTGAAAGCACGAAATAATATTCAAATTTTCGTATCTACGCCTGCCCCGTAGGTCCGGCAGATCGTACTGGGGTATTTTCATGCTTTCGTGTTAAATTTACTCTTAGCTACGAATTAGCCAGGCGTATAATATCTTGATATAGTTTCAGAAACTTTTCCTTAAATTCGGGCATCGCTTACACGATCATTTCTCCCCTTGAGTAAGCCTCGGCAATTCGTCGATCAAAAGGTATTTCCATAAGAATCGGCAAGCCTGCCTCGTCGGCATACGTATGAACTTTATTGTCTCCGATATCCGAACGATTAATAACTAATCCCGATGGAATGTTGAGAAGCTTAACAGCTCTTACAGCCAGCTTCAAATCATAAAGGCCGAAAGGTGTGGGCTCTGTGACCAGAAGGACAAAATCGGTATCCTTCATGGAGGCGATAACCGGACATGATGTTCCCGGAGGGGCATCAATAATAGTCAACTTGTCAGCTCGGATGTATTCACGTACTCTTCTGATGAGAGGAGGCGGCATGGCTTCTCCTACCCTTAATTCCCCATGTATGAACTCTATTCCGTTGCGATAGCCTTTCCGAATCACACCCAGTTCCCGGCCGGTTTCCGTAATGGCGCCCTCGGAACAGACCTCCATGCAACCGCCGCAACTGTGACAGAGCTCGGGAAATGGCAAGACAGTATCACCGATCACGACAATGGCTTTAAATTGGCAGATTTCACCACATTTTCCACATAGGTTGCACTTTTTTTCATCAACCTCGGGAACAGGTGTAAAAACAGTTTCAGTTTTGTTGAATGTCGGCTGGATAAAGAGGTGGGCATTGGGCTCCTCTACATCACAGTCAAGCAACTGAACATCTGCATCAATCGACAATGCCAGATTGGTGGCCACTGTTGTTTTGCCTGTTCCACCCTTTCCGCTGGCAATGCTGATGATCATATTGAAGATTTTCTAACCCGTACAAACCCGGATCAAACAGGTCTGGGGAAAAACACGAATTTCACAATTACTAATCCGAGCGTTTTGATTTAGACATGGAGCGGGTTGCCCGAGGCAAATTGCAGCCGGACGGTGATGGTTCTTGGCGAAACGCAGGGCAGCGTCCCGTGCTGTCTGAGGCACCGCTGAAAGCGGAGCCGAGTTCACGGGACGCCCGTAGTGAGCCTTAGAACCATCCACAGCCAATAAAATTTTTCTTCGGTATTTGACCACGTCATACTCCTTCTTCTAATCTCTTTGCGGGTCCCGGCTCAACCTCCTTTTACCCTTCCGATAGCACCTGTATATGGGCTGCCACCGACTCCCCCAGCGCCTTCAGTTCATAGCCTCCTTCAAGCACGGAGACAAGCCTCCCATCGGCGTGAACCTCAGCAATGGTCTTAACCCTTCGGGTCAGTTCTTCATACCCTTCCCTGGTGAGATTTACATGCGCCAAGGGGTCGGAAATATGGGCATCGAAGCCTGCGGAGATAAGAACGAAATTGGGTCTGAACTTCTCCATCGCTTGCTCAAAGCTCTCCATGGCTTTGAGATACTCTTCTATTCCTGCGCCCGGAGGCACAGGGAAATTCTGGGTGTATCCTTCCCCTTTACCCTTTCCCGTTTCCGAGGCCCCGCCCGTAAAAGGGTAGCAAGTGGAAGGGTCCTGATGGAGACTCGCATAATATACGGCATGATCTTCCTCTAAGATTTCCTGAGTGCCATTTCCGTGGTGCACATCCCAGTCTATCACCGCAATTCGTTCAAGGGAGTGGTGTACCTGAAGGTATTTCGCCGCTATGGCAACATGGTTGAAGTAACAAAAACCCATGGCAAAGGATCTCCCTGCGTGGTGACCGGGCGGCCTTACTGCGCAAAAGCAGTTTTCCACCTTGCCTTCCATTACCTTGTCTACCCCCTTAAGCACGCCCCCAACAGCACAAAGGGCCGCTTCGAATGTGCGGGGGCTTAAAGGGCAATCGTAAGTGTGGAAAAAAGGACGAGCGTTTTCCGCAGCCAGCTTGAACTCGTCTATGTAGCCGGGATCATGGCAGAGTTCCAAGATACTCCTTTCCACAGGCGCAGACTCTATGCGAAAAAGTTTATCAAGAAGCTTGGCAGACTCAAGGCTCTCAAGGATGGCAAGAAGTCTTTGAGGCTGCTCAGGGTGCTTAACACCGGTGTAGTGTTTAAGATAGACCTCGCCATATACCAGTCCCGTTACCGCCATAACCCTCCTCCGTGCCTTTTGAATCAAATTGCTGTGTTCGTCTTTTCCCTTATTTTAACCAGATCTCTCTGTCCGCATACACTGACCCTAAATGGGGAGATTTTCATCCCGTTTTCCATTTTTCGACGGGGTGCAAACGATAGCATATGAATTTCTCGATTAAAAGTTAATAAATACAATAATATGTTGAGTAAAGAATCCTGGCCCATAGGACCAGGCTTTGGTTTGCCCCTGAAAGGGGCTATTTATCACAGAATCGATAAGTGTGAAGTGATCTAAAGTGCCTAAAGTCCCGGAGTCGCTCCTGCCCGCCATCGCGAGCCATACTCAATGCCCTTCGTCCTTTTGTTGTCTCGCTCAGGCGAGGCGGGCGGGAGATGGGATGCTATTCTGATTTTTTACGAATAGCCGAGATCATAAGAGATTTTCTAAAAGGATCTTGACAAAATCCTCTTGGAAGGTAATGGTTACGTTTTCTTTTACATATCTTTAAAACCTAAAAATGTCTGGGATGCTGCAATGGTGCTACCTTGACAGGTTTTCAGAACTTCAAATGAATGAGGGGAAAATGGCTAAGGCAAAAATTGGTGATAAAGTAAAGATTCACTTTACAGGTTCCTTGGAAGGCGGCACGGTATTTGGTTCTACGATGAATGAGGAGCCGTTTGAATTTACAATTGGAGAGAAAAACATGCTGCCGGGTTTTGAAAATGCGTTAATCGGAATGCAAAAAGGAGACACCAAGACAATCACACTTCCCCCGGAGGATGCTTACGGTCCTTATAAAAAAGAACACGTATTTGTTATGGAAAGATCGGGTTTTCCCAAGGAAATAAATTTAGAAATTGGGAAGAGACTGAGAGTCCGCCTACAAGATGGAAGATATGCTATGGTTACTATTAAACAACTCACTGAAGATAGTATCGTGATAGATGAAAATGATCCACTTGCAGGGAAAACCCTTACCTTTAAAATTGAGCTTGTTGGAATATTGTAAAGATGTCAACATATTACTAACGCCCCGAACTTTCCATAACCAATAGTGATTTGAATCAAGCCGAATATCTAATGAACAATGCTGACCTGACAAATAGAGGTGCCCATATGATGCCGTACGAAGAAGCTGTGGAGAAATTCAAGGAGGCGTTAAAACTAGATCCCGATAACGCCCAGTTATGGGTCAGCTGGGGAGTGGCTCTTGTAGAACTGAAGCAGTTTGAGGAAGCTGCCGAAAAATTTCAAAAAGCAGTAGAAATCCAGCCGGATTTTGTCCCGGCCTTGTACGGCTGGGGCTTAGCTTTGAAAGCCCAGGGAAAAAAGGAAGAAGCGGTCGAAAAATTTCAAAAGGCCGGAGAAATTGACACTGCAACGCAGGATCTGCCAAACTCCGAGCACACGTAGAGACCTTTGCAAAAATTGCTTCATAAGGAGTGTTTATGAATTGCATGTTTTGTCAATCAGAGCTTAATAAAAATGATATCTTAAAAGATGGACTTGATGCTAGAATAGCAGGGCAAAAAACAGTCCCTATTGAATACAATTGCCCGGAATGTATCCATGTTTGGGTTACTGAAACTTGTGCAGAAAGATTCCCACTTGACCCTTTCCTTCAAGATCCGGAAAGAAGAATGACGCTCAGCAGATGTATTCGAGAACTTTGTGAACAAAACAATGATAACCGTTTACAAAAACCGTTAAGCCTTCAGACTTTAAACAATCTATGGTTTAAGAGATAGAACCCTAATTAACAAAAAGGCCAGTTTCAAAACACTAAAACGGACCCTGCTTTTTATTGCCTCTGAACAACAATATTTTGATAGAGTTCTTTTTTAGTTCCCTCGGGCGCCTCAAATTGCTCATAAAAAACTCTATAGGTTCCTTTTGGAAGCTTTATCTTCACGCCGGTCTCTTTTATTAGAGCATCATCCATCAGGCTGTTCAAGAGAGTTGGTATATCCTTTTGAACCGGCAGAAAAAGGAATGAACCCGAAGGGCAGGAAACGCTTCCGACAACTTCCCCAATTTTTACGTAAACCTTTAAATCTTCCTTTAAATGCTGCGACAGAGGAAGTAATAAAAAAGGGTCGCTCCATAACACCGGACATGCTACATTCCTAATATAGCTTGCAACAATTACACCATGTGTTCTCACATAGGACGCTGATGGGCTGCTGTATGGATTCAAAAGATTTCCTATGTGGGTTAGATCGATAATAAGCAAAAACTCGCTGTCTATTATCAAGATGTCGTCAATTGATGCTCCGCAGTCCGGGCGCATTTTGGTTAGGTCCTGAATTGTTTTAAAGCGCTTGGGGTCCGCCAAGGTATGTGGTTTAGAATTTCGTTGCATAGCGTTTAGTGTCCTTCTTTTTCAAAACCGGTCATGGGGTTGCCCTTTTTTCATGGCATATTCGGGATAGCCATCATTATAGACTCGACTGATTGTTTGTCAATGAAATGAAGAATATCAAAAACAAGTCGACAGCTAAGATACGGACAAATCTCTGCCGGAGATTTAAGAGACTTGCCAATTTAGCTTCCAGTTGATATAGTTTATCGTCTTATTTACTCCGCAATGTTTTTCATGGAAAATCCGTAAAAGAGGTGTACCATGACCATGTGGTTTTATGATGATGCAAGGGAAACGCTAGGCTATCAGAACTTGCGCAGGGAAGTAAAACGTTTGGAGAAAGAGTACCTCGATCTTCGGATCCAGTTGCGAGATACTGAGGCGGATCTCAGGGCCGATCCCGACAGCGAATATCTCAAAGCCAAAGTGAAGTATCTCAACAAAAGGCTGAAGGATATAGAGAAAAAGGGCCCCCGGCTTGCCGCTGACCACCCGCTGGAAATAGCTCTTTTCGCACCGCCTCACGGATAATTAAAAAAAATTTGACAGGATAACAGGATCTTCAGGATCTTTTTATCCTATTTTCCTGATGAAAATGGGATAGAACATTAATTTCAAACTATCCAGTTCATCAAAAAGTATTTATCACAACCTGAATAAGGTAATATGGAATATCAAGGATTAACCGAAAAAATTATCGGCTGTGCTTATCGTGTTTATAATAAAATGGGATTTGGTTTTTTTGAAAGTGTATATGAAAAATGTATGCTTATTGAATTGGGAAAAGAAGGGCTTAGTGCTGAAGCACAAAAACCAATTACCGTATATTATGAAAATGAGATAGTTGGAGAGTTTATAGCCGATATTATTGTAGAAGATACAATTATTTTAGAATTAAAGTCCGTAAAACGAATTGTACAAGCTCACGAGGTACTGGTTAATTATCTTGTTGCTACAGGTAAGCCAGTAGGCCTTGTTTTGAATTTTGGCGAAAGGAAAGTCGAAATTAAACGCAAGGTAAAGGATTTAAAATAATGATAAACAGGATAAATAATTATCTTGTCTATCCTGTTATCCTGTCAAAAAATTAGCAATTAAGGTACTAATGCGGACAAGCAGACTTGACAGACAGCTACGTATTGAGGGCTGGAATCAGCAGGCACTGGATGATGCAAAAATAGGTGTCGTGGGTGATGATGACCTGTTGGCATCGCTTTATATAATGTCGGCATCTGCCCTGGGAATTAACAATATAGTTGTCCTTGCGCCAGTATTAAACCCCATACTCGTTGGCACAGCCAAAAAACTAAACCCGCGATTCATCATGACCCATGTAGAGGGATTTTACACCCATCCAGTTATGGATGAGATATTCAAAGAGTGTAACCTTATAGTGGATTTAAGTCATTATGGTCTGGCGAACAAGCTGTTGCTGGAGAAAGGATACAGAGAAAATATCCCGGTTATCAGGGGTTTATGCTACGAAAATAATGGCGAACAGGGGTTTAAAGTTTTCACCTATATGAGAGGGCGTGAATGGCAAGAACTTGAACAGATAGTTTCCCCGCATAACCTACCGAACGGTCATTTTGATGACGGCGTGCTGGATACTATTATTTCCGGGATAGTTTTGGAAGATACCAAAAATATTTTAATGGGCCAGGAAGTGTCGGATGACCTTATAGTATACAACAGGAGAAAGCTGGAACAATCAAAAAGCCGGCCCCATATACTGGTTATCGGCTCGGGAGCACTGGGCAATTTCGTAGGCCTGGCCCTGGCCTATTCAGGTTTTCAACGAATTACGTTCATGGACCCTGATGTGGTTGAGGTTACAAATCTAAACCGGCAGGTTTTATTCTATGATGCCGTTGGCAAGAGCAAAGCGGAAACTCTATCCATGAGACTTAATAATCTCTTTGGCATGGAAAATTCAGCTATGTTTGAGTACTTTAATAGTGACACAGACACGGCATCCTATGATGTAGTTTTCGACTGTGTTGATAATCACGAAACAAGAATTGCCCTGAGTGAAAAATGTAAGGATCAGGACAAAGTCTTAATAAGTGGTGGAACCAGTGCAGATGCAGGCCAGGTCGTTATCTACAATCCTGCCGATGATGGTGTTACCCCAGCGGAATTATTGGGGTTGTATGACATTGTTGGAAAACGAAAGATAGAAACCCCTCGACGAGAAAGAGCCGCTTGTGCTTACCAGCCTGATCCGTCCGTTATTATGACAAATCAGGTTGCCGCCGGATTTATGGTCGATTCTTTTAGGATGCTTTTAGATGGTCAAGAACCAAGGAACATATTCTATAATTCAAATAGAAGTAAGAGAATTTAAATTTCAACCCCTAACCCGGATAAACCTGAAAAGTTAAAAGTGAACTAAAGTTTGAAGTGAACTAAAGTTAAGGAGTCGCTCCTGCCCGCCATCGCGAGCCGTACTCAATGCCCTTCGTCCTTTTGTTGTCTCGCTCAGGCGAGGCGGGCGGGTCGCTCCGCTGATTTTATATATAATTGTCAGAATTCCTTAACTTTAGCTCACTTTAAACTTTAGTTCACTTCGAACTTTTGCGCCGTTTCTTCTGACAGAGCCGGTTAACTCTGACCTGGCCCAAAGGACCAGGTTTTCAAGGTCGAAATAAATTTGACTTTATAGGGGAAAAATATGATTGAATCGATATATCAGGAAACCAGGGATGGTATGGAAAAATCGATAGATGCCCTTAAAAGTGAATTTAAAAAGTTCAGGACGGGACGCGCTTCTTTGTCGATTCTTGATGATATCCGGACTGATTACTACGGTACGCTGACACCCCTAGATCAGATGGCATCTCTCTCTGTCCCTGAAAGCCGGCTGATTACCATACAACCCTGGGATGTTTCCGTTATCAAAGATATTGAAAGGGCGATATTGAAATCCGACCTGGGGTTAACGCCTTCAAATGATGGTAAGCTGATACGGATCTCCATCCCGCCGCTCACTGAAGAGAGAAGAAAACAGCTTGCAAAGCTCGTGCATAAAAAGAGCGAAGAACATAAGGTCGCCGTGCGCAACATCAGGCGTGATTCCAACGATCTGCTGAAAGGCTTGAAAAAGGATGGTGAGATTTCGGAAGATGATGCCTTCAGGGCTCAGGACCAGGTCCAGAAGATAACAGATAAGTATATCAAGCTTATCGACGATATCAGTAAAGAAAAAGAGAAAGAGATCCTTGAATTCTAGCACATCTTCCTCTATTCACATAGATCTTGATCCTGCCGAGCTACCCTCACATATTGCCATTATTATGGATGGTAATGGCCGGTGGGCCAAAAAGCGCCTTTTAAGTCGGATTAAAGGACATGAAAAAGGTTCGGAAGCAGTACGAACCATCGTACGGGCCTGCCGTGAAATCAGAATTCCCAATCTGACCCTGTATGCTTTTTCCACTGAAAACTGGCAGCGGCCTCAATCCGAGATCGTTGCCCTGATGACCCTGCTTAAAAAATTCCTCGAATCAGAACAAAAGGAGATGGTGGATAACAACATCCGCCTGAACGCAATCGGACAGACAGAGCGTCTGCCGAAAAATGTTCAACAAGCATTGCACAAGGCCATGACGGTAACAAGAAAAAATGACGGCATGCTCCTTAACCTGGCCTTGAGTTACGGCGGGCGGGCTGAAATCGTCAAGATGGTTAAAGAGATTGCAATAAAAGTCAAGGATGGTAATATTGAGCCTGATTCAATAACACCTGAACTAATATCCGAACACCTGTATACAAGTGGAATACCTGACCCTGACCTTCTGATTAGAACCAGCGGGGAAATGCGCATAAGTAATTTTCTCCTATGGCAGATAGCCTACACGGAAATTTATGTTACAAATACTTTATGGCCCGATTTTGGCAAGGATGAGTTTGTGCGAATTCTAATAGACTATCAGCACCGAAAACGCAGGTTCGGCAAAGTAGAGTGATAGCGAAGCGAACTAAGTTGACCATGCATTTAAAACGTTGGATTACAGGTCTTGTGGCCATTCCTCTTCTTGTTTTGCTGATTAGCAAGGGGGGGACCCTTATATTTGCTATCATTATCAGTATTGCATGCATCTTAGCCCTTTGGGAATATTTTGGTATTGTTCTGTACAGATCTCAAAGCCTTTCTCTCTTCAGCTTTCAGCTTTCAGCTTTTATCATAGGCCCGGCCATCATCTGGGCTGCATATATAAATTCATTCAAAATCATTTTAGGCCTTATTATCTTAAACCTTATTGTTTCCGTTCTGATCTCTCTACCGAAGTTCAAATTTGATTCTTTGGTATCAGAAATTGTCACCAAACAGGTTCTGGGCATTGTGTACATACCCCTATTAATATCCTATCTTGTTCTGATCAGAAACGGAATTCATGGTGTCAGCTGGATTTATTTCCTGTTATTCATTGTATTTTCCGGTGATATTGGATCATTTTATATTGGATCATTTTTTGGGCGTCACAAACTTTGTCCTGCCATAAGTCCGAACAAAACCATTGAGGGCTCTGTCGGCGGACTTGTCGCATATTTAGGCTCTGGTGCTTTGTTTAAGTACTTTTTTATGCCGCTATTGCCATGGGGCTTAAGCATTCTGTTTTTCCTTTCCATTGGTGTTGCCGGACAGGTGGGAGATCTATTTGAATCTGAGCTGAAGAGAGTCGGCAATATAAAGGATTCCGGGACATTACTTCCCGGTCACGGCGGTATCCTGGATCGGATTGATGCGCTGCTTTTTGCCGCACCCGTGGCTTATCTGTTCAAGGAATATATATTATAGAATGAAACACCTTTCTATACTCGGGTCCACGGGTTCCATCGGCTGCAATGCGCTCGAAATTGTTGAAATGTTCCCCGAACGATTTGCTGTAAAGGCCCTAACAGCCAAAAACAATACTTTTTTATTGGCCAGGCAGATTGAACGGTTTAACCCCGAAATCGCCGTGGTCTTTGATGAAACCAGCGCCCTCGAGCTGAAAAGCATGCTCCCTTCTGGAACCGGTGTTGAAATAATACATGGGGAAGATGGCTACAGAACTGCGGCTACCCATGATTCTATCGATATGGTTGTAATTGCAGTAGTGGGTGCGGCCGGACTGATGCCGACCCTGGCTGCCATAGAAGCGGGAAAAAACATAGCCCTGGCGAATAAGGAAACCCTTGTGATGGCCGGCGAGATTGTTGTAAAAAGGGCGAAAATAAATGGTATAAAGATACTTCCCATCGATAGTGAGCATAGCGCAATTTTTCAATGCATTGCAGGCAACCGCATGCAGGATCTTGATAAGATCCTACTCACAGCCTCCGGTGGCCCATTCTTAAACCTGCCAAAAAATGAATTTGTGGCAATTAAACCACAAGATGCGCTGAATCATCCCACATGGCAGATGGGCAAAAAGGTTAGCATCGATTCAGCGACACTCATGAACAAAGGGCTTGAGGTCATTGAGGCTAAATGTCTCTTCGGCGTTTCACAGGACATGATTGAGGTTTTGATTCACCAGCAAAGCGTGATTCACTCCATGGTCTCCTTTAAGGATGGTACGGTCATGGCCCAGCTCGGGATTCCCGATATGAAGGGGGCCATTGCATATGCCCTTTCCTATCCTGAACGTCTTACGTTAGAGCAGCCGATACCGAACTTTGCGAGTATCGGGGCCCTTACTTTCGAGAAACCTGATTTAGAAAAGTTTCCCTGTCTTGCCCTGTCGTATAAGGCATGCGAAACCGGAGAGACACTTCCGGCAGTGTTAAATGCCGCCAACGAAGTGGCTGTGCAGGCCTTTTTAAAGCAGCGCATATCATTTGTCAAAATACCGGAGATCATCAGAAAAACAATGGAGCAGCACACTGTTGTAACAGATCCAACCCTTTCTGATATTCTCGAAGCAGATCGCTGGGCCAGAAAGCAGGCCCGGGAACTGGTCGGTGTAATATACAGGGCCAAGTCATTTAAAGGGTTAACTACTTGAATCAATATTATATTTTGCATATTTTATTTCCAGCAAAACTCGAAATCCGAATATCGAAATTCGAGACAAATCCGAATGACAAAAAATAGAAATTCTAAACATTACGATCTGGAAGATCGTACATTGACTTTTGCAAAGAGGGTCAGAGCCTTTGTAAAGAGATTACATAAGACCATAGCAAATATTGAAGATGGAAAACAGTTGATCAGGTCATCAGGTTCTGTTGGCTCGAATTACATTGAGGCCAACGAATCTCTCAGCAAGAAAGACTTTATCATAAGAATTAAAATCTGTCGTAAAGAAGCCAAAGAAAGCCGATATTGGTTAAGGTTAATAGAGATAAATGGTGGACAAGAGCAGGAAATGGTGCGAAAATACTTAACAAATGAGGCTACTGAATTAATGAATATTTTCGGGGCCATATTGCAGAAGAGTCAATAATATTTAGAACATTTGAACATTCGAATTTCGGGTTTGTTTCGGATTTCGGATTTCGTACTTCGGATTTTTTAAGACGATTTACAATCGACAAGTTGAAGCTACCGCCTTGAAGGACGTAAAGGCTTCGCTTCCCAGCATTACCAATTTTTACTATGAGCATCAATCTATTTGCATTTGTCGTCGTTTTAGGCGTACTGATTTTTTTTCATGAACTGGGTCATTTCCTTGTTGCCAAGTTGTTCGGCGTCGGAGTGGAAAAATTCTCACTCGGTTTTGGGCCAAGACTGGTCGGTAAAAAGATCGGCATTACAGATTATCGAATTTCCGCCATACCACTTGGGGGATTTGTCAAAATGGTGGGTGAGGAACCTGATGCCGATATAGACCCTGCCGATATCCCCATCTCCTTTACCCATAAGCATGTCTTTAAACGCATATTAATTGTTGCAGCCGGTCCAGTCTTCAACTTGCTGCTGGCCATCGCTATTTTCTTTTGTTTTTACCTAATTTCGGGCATCAAGGATGTCACTCCTGTCGTCAGGACCATTGAAACAGGTGGTCCGGCCCATAAAGCCGGGTTGAAGAAAAACGATCTGATCGTATCGATTGACAACGTCCGTGTCGATTCATGGTATGATATCCTAAAAGCCGTTAAACGGAGTAAGGAACGCCCGCTCTCCCTGGGTGTTCGACGTGGTGATTCAATCTTCACCGCCGAAGTCTCGCCCAAACTCAGTGTCGGAAAGGATATTTTCGGCGATGAGCTTGAATACTACACTTTGGGTATCTCTGGTTTTCCTAAACTGGAGGCGATAGTCGGAGAGGTTTCAGAAGGCTTCCCGGCCCATAAAGCAGGGTTGAAGAAGGGTGACAAGATCGTCGCCATCAACGGCAAAAAGGTTGACAGTTGGAATGGCATGCGCAAGGCTATCACCGCTTGTGAGGGGCATGCGCTCAAAATAACGGTGCTCCGGAGAGATATTCGTTTTGATGTGGAAATAACGCCAACGCTAAAAAATGCCATTGGAGAAACCGAAGATCGATTCCAGATCGGGATTTCAACAGCCGGCGTCAAAATCCCGGATGAGGATAAGTTTGTAAAAAGGCTGAATCCTTTTACAGCCTTCAGGGAGAGCATTGCTCATACCTATACTATTACAAAACTCACCTTGATAATTGTTGGAAAACTAATCCAGGGAAAAGTTTCGCCAAAAACGCTTGGCGGTCCGATCATGATAGCCCAGATGGCAGGACAGCAGGCCAGGGAAGGTGTGACCAATCTGGCCTTTTTCATCGCACTGATCAGCATAAATCTTTCCATTCTCAATTTTCTTCCCATACCGGTTCTGGACGGCGGCCATTTGCTTTTCTTTGCCATTGAGGCCGTCATAGGACGCCCTGTAAATATAAGGGTGCGTGAGATTGCCCAGCAGGCGGGCATCTTTGCGTTAATCCTGCTGATGATCTATGTGTTTTACAATGACATTGCACGGATAATTCTTAAATGACGTGCCGACTCGAAATATCGCTCAAACCCGACCTTTTTGACGCCGAGGGCCATGGGGTTCGCCAAAAAGCAAAGAATTATTTTGGGATCGAACTTACCGGCGTTCGCACCGTTCATGTAGTCACCATTGACGCGGATCTTTCTACGGATCAGCTGAAAACCATTCAATCAGAAATTTTTACCAACCCCGTAACCCAGATATCTTCTTATGACCCCCTTGCCATCGAATTTGACTGGACCATCTGGGTCGGTTACAGGCCGGGTGTCAGAGACAACCCGGGAAGCACCGCTGTTGAGGCGGTTGAAGATATTCTGGGGATAAAATTCGGCCCGGACGAAGCTGTCTACACCTCAAAGCGGTATTGCCTGAAAGGTCCTGCTCTGACCGCCGAAGACGCAGATAATATCGCGGGTGAACTTTTGGCCAATGACATAATCCAGCAGTGGAAGATTTTTTCAATCGACGAATGGAATCCTTACGAGGGAATCGGTGTTATCATTCCCAGAGTCATTCTCGACCACACGCCGACGGTTGCAACAATTCCGGTGGACAGCGACTCGACCCTTAAAAGGATCAGCGACGAGCGGGGCCTGGCGTTAAACCCTGCTGACATCCCTACGATAAGGTCCTATTTTTTGGATGCTAAGGTGCAGGCCGCACGTGCATCAGTGGGCCTTTCAGATCCTACGGATATCGAACTTGAATATATTTCCCAGGCCAGAAGCGATCATTGCAACCATAATACGTTTCGAGGATTGTTCCGTTACATGGATCTTGCGACCAATGAGACGGATGTTGTGGATAATCTTTTTAAAACCTGTATCGAGGTGCCGACACTAACATTAAAGGAACAAAAGCCGTGGGTCGTGTCGGTTTTGTGGGATAATGCCGGCGCCGGACTTTTTGACAACCACCATTATTATGTCATTACCGGAGAGACTCACAATTCTCCGTCCAATATGGAAGCTTACGGCGGTGCCATAACCGGAATTGTGGGGGTTTACCGTGATCCTTTGGGTACCGGCAAGGGATCAAAGCTGGTCATGGGCAGTTATGGCTTCTGTGTAGGCCCCAGGGATTACAACGGTGAGCTAAAGCCGCGTCTTCATCCCAGGCGCCTTTTAGACGGTGTTATCGAAGGGGTAAGAGACGGCGGTAACAAGAGCGGAATCCCCACGACCTTCGGCCAGGTCCTTTTCCACCACGGATATATGGGCAAATGCCTGGTCTTTGTAACAGCCCTGGGCATCATGCCTTCTCTGGTCAATGGAGAACCCGCGGAGCAAAAGAAAACATCGCCCGGAGAACTTGTTATAATGTGCGGAGGGCGGGTCGGCAAAGACGGAATTCACGGCGTGACCGCTTCGTCAGAGACTTTCTCCGAACACACGCCTGCCGGTCATGTTCAGATCGGTGACCCCTATACCCAGAAAAAGATGCATGATTTTCTAATAGAGGCCCGTGACCAGGGGCTGATCAAATTTATTACGGACAATGGCGGCGGAGGACTTTCCTCATCAGTGGGTGAATCGGCCCGGTTTAGCAACGGGTGCGAAATTCAGCTTGAAAAGGTTCCTTTAAAATATGAGGGGCTGGATCAGTGGGAAATCTGGATTTCCGAATCCCAGGAGCGCATGACCGTGGCGGTTAACCCGGCACACCTTGAACGCTTTCTGGAACTTTCCGGAATGCATGCTGTCGAGAGCACGGTTATCGGCCAATACACGGATTCAGGCAAACTGCATATCACTTATAACGGCCAGACCTGTGCCTATATAGACATCGATCTGCTGACGTCGGGTTTTCCCCAGTGGGAGTTTGATGCGCACTGGCAGACTCCGGAGAATCGAGGCCTGTTTGAACCTGCATTAAATGACCCGAAGGATTACGAAGACTTACTCAAGGATCTGCTTTCACGCCCCAATATCTGCTCCAAGGAATGGATCACCAGGCAGTATGACCATGAAGTGCAGGGTGCCAGCGTAATCAAGCCGCTTGTTGGCGCTGATCGTGATGTTAACAGCGATGCTGCGGTGATAAGGCCTGTATTGGACTCCCAAAAGGGTCTTGCATTTGCCCAGGCGCTTCTGCCTTCCTATTCAGTCATCGATGCCTATCACATGACAAGCTGCACCATTGATGAAGCAGTGCGGAGGCTCGTTGCCGTGGGCGCTGATTTAGACCATATCGGTGGTGTGGATAATTTCTGCTGGCCCAATATTCAATTTCACCCGCAAAATAATCCTGACGGCAAATTCAAGGCAGCCCAGCTTGTGCGTTCATGCCGGGCACTTCGTGAAATCTGCCTGGCCTACGAAATACCGCTCCTTTCGGGCAAGGACAGTATGTACGTTGACGGGCACCTCCCCGGCCGGTACGGCGAAACCCACAAAGTTTCGGCGCTGGAGACCCTCCAGTTTTCAACCATATCAGTTATCCCTGATATAAAAAAATGCGTGACCATGGACAGCAAGATGCCAGGGGACCTGGTCTATATCCTGGGCACAACGCGCAACGAGCTTGGCGGATCCGAATACTACGAGCATTTTGGATACGTAGGCCTGAATGTCCCCCGGGTGTTCCCGGACGAGTTTGCTGTTCTTTACCGTGCCCTGGGCAATGCCATTGATAAAGAGCTGGTGGCCTCTGCACACGGAATCTTTCGCGGCGGTCTGGGGATACACCTTGCCATGGTCGCCATGGGCGGCAATTTAGGCATGCAGGTTGATCTCGGTCTTGTGCCCGCGGACCAGGTTGATCGTAATGATGTTATTCTGTTTTCGGAATCTGCCGGCCGGTTCATCGTGACCATCGATCCTGAAAACAGGGAGATTTTCGAAAAAATTTTCAAAGGGCTTGCCTGCGCCTGCGTCGGGAACGTAACATCCGGAGGCGATTTCACCATAAAGGGAATTGACAACACAACCCTGATTGAAGTTCCGGTGCAAGACCTTAAAGACGCCTGGAAGCGACCTTTTGGGGACTTAGTATGAATATATATATGGAGAGATTGTTTTGAGTAACGTTCATGCACTGATACTCACCGGATACGGCTTAAACTGTGACAATGAGACTGCCTATGCCTTTGAGCTTGCCGGCGCCGCAGCCAGCCGGGTTCATATAAACGCTCTTATTAACGGAGACGTAAGCTTAAAGGATTCCCAGATCATGGTATTCGGGGGAGGATTCGGCTGGGGAGATGATCACGGTGCAGGGGTGATCCAGGCGGTCCGCATGAAAACCAATCTGGGAGATAAGATTTTAGAGTTTATCGATGCCGGAAACCTTGTGCTCGGAATCTGTAACGGATTCCAAACCCTTGTCAACCTGGGTCTTTTACCGGGACTTGACCATGACTACACAACGCGATCCGTGGCCCTGACATTTAATGACTGCGGAAATTTCAGGGATGACTGGGTTTTGCTGAAGGTTAATCCCGCAGCGCCCTGTGTATTTACCAGTGGGTTAGATCATCTGGAACTTCCTGTGCGGCACGGTGAAGGAAAATTTTATGCAGATGAATCTACCATCGGGCGTCTGGTTAACAGCAACCAGGTGGTGGTCCAATATGCCATGCCCGACGGCAGTCCCGCCCTTCGCCGGTTTCCATACAACCCCAACGGATCAGCACATGATATTGCAGGTATATGTGATCCCAGCGGCCGTATTTTCGGTCTTATGCCCCATCCGGAAGCATTTAACCACTATACCAACCATCCTGACTGGACACGGACCAAGGAAAATATAAAACGACGGGGCAACACAATAGATACAGGCCCCACCGTCGGTGTCCGCATGTTCCAAAATGCGGTTGAATATGCCCGAAGGGCATTGACGTAAAGAGACCTTTGTAAAATAGCCGGCCAGGATGCCCTACCCTGTTTATGCTTGACCGAAAACCCTATCTTTTTCGGTCAAAAATTCGAAATACAAAGCACGAAATTCTTTACCCTGTTAAATCATTCAAGATGATATCCGTATAGATTGGAAAGCCGCATTTTATTCAAAAAGTCCATTAAATATCAGAATAAATATTTAACAGGGCGAGCAAATTCGAATACCAAATGACAAAATGACCAAAACGAATTCAATGGGAATTCAATGTTTTTGTCATTGTTTCATATTTATCCCTGTCGGGATGCTTCGCGCGATATTCGGATTTTGCCTGAACATGGGTTTTCGTTCAAGCACTATTTAACTGAAGCCGGCCAGCTATTTGTCTGTGTCCGTCTGTGTGTATCTGTGGTAAAAGATAATCGCCACTTAATATTGCTTGGGTTCTCCGCCTGGAGCCTGTTCAGGCCCTACAGTATAAAATTATTTAATATTACTATAAAATTATTTAATAGTTCAATCAAATCTCCTTGATAATCCTAACCTGTTGGAAGAAAATATAATTTTTTGAACATCAAGACAAAAGAGACATCCTTTGTTAAATAGTAAAGAATCCTGGCCCATATGACCAGGCTTTGGTTTGCCCCTGAAAGGGGCTATTTATCACAGAATCGATAAGTGTGAAGTGCCTAAAGTGATCTAAAGTGCCTAAAGTTCCGGAGTCGCTTTGCTCCGCTGATTTTATATATAATTGGAAGAATTCCTTAACTTTAGCTCACTTTAAACTTTAGTTCACTTCAAACTTTTGCGCCGTCTCTTCTGGCAGAGCCGGTTAACTCTGACCTGGCCCATCGAAGATCCCGCATTGCGGGGAAGGACCAGGTTTTCAAGGTCGAAATAAATAATATCAAAATATTAACAGATGCAATCTAAACGATTTGAATCTTTTTTGCACACTCTTTTCGTCATGAAAAAGGCCGAATGGCACAAAATTTGTATATAATCATTGGCACGAGTTGTATGAACCATTGGCAGGAGATTAAAACCATGCGTAAAAATTCGGGATTTACACTTATAGAACTTATTGTCGTGATCGTTATATTAGCAATTCTGGCTGCTATCTCCGTGCCAATTTTTTTGTCCTGGCTTCCGGATTACCGGTTGAGAAGCGCGGCCGATGACCTTTATTCCAATCTACAGTATGCCAAGATGGGAGCGATCAAGAACAATGTTAATTGGGCGGTGGCTTTTGATTTTAGTGCAAACAGTTATACAGTCCGTTCGAATCACACCGGGGTCGGAACCGGAACAATAGTAAAAACAGTCGACCTGTCAAGTTACGGTAGCGGTGTCGGCTATGGTAAGGGCAATGCCACTGAAAGCGTTCCCGGCGGCACTATACCTGCTGACTTCGTCAGTTACACCTCCAATGAATCCGTCTTCAATACACGGGGCATGGTAAATAATTTGGGATATGTGTATCTGTCCAATAACGCCGGGGCAGCCCGGGCAGGGGGAACACCCGCACTTGCCGGCGTCGTGGTATTAAGAAGGTGGACAGGGTCTGACTGGGAATAAACGAGGAAATTATAGTATGAAAGCAAAAAAAAGAACTGATCCTGGTTTCACGCTCATCGAGCTTCTTGTTGCAATGGCCATTTCCTGTCTTGTAATGACAGCCATTTACACCACTTTCAGTTTCCAGCAAAAATCATATTCCTTACAGAGGCAGATGGTTGCCATGGAGCAAAATCTAAGGGCCTCTATGTTTATGATGGAAAGGGAAATCCGGATGGCAGGATGTGATCCATATGGCACTGCCGGGGCCGGAATTGTAACCGCCAATGCAAACACCATTCGGTTCACAATGGATCTTAACTATGATGCCGATGTCACTGATCCCGATGAAAACATCACTTATAGTCTTTATACAACAGACGGCATACAAAAGCTGGGCAGAAAAGCACCAGATACTAATAAGGCCGTGGCAGAGCATATCAACGCCCTGACTTTTGAATACCTGGATGAAGACGGAGCGGTTACCGCAAACCTGTCAAAGATAAGATCCGTCCGGATAACGCTTGAAGCCAAAACCGCAAATATAAAACCGGTTCGCTACGAGGAATTAACAACAGTAATTAAATGCCGGAATCTCGGCATATAGGAAGAACAGGATGAAATCAGGTAGAACAAATAGATACGAGACGTTTTCTGTAATCAAAAAGCTGAGAAATGCTGAAGGTTACACCCTCATCGAGGTGCTGATCGCCATGGCGATTCTTGCCGTCGGTCTGCTGGCCGTTGCCACTATGCAGATTTCGTCAATTCGGGTGAATACCGCTGCCCGTAAAATGACCGAACGCGCCACCCTGGCCCAGGACAAGGTTGAAGAACTTGTGGCGCTGTCGTACACGGATGCTGCCCTGAGTTCGGGTTCACATACAGATGGGAGCCCTCCTTCCGGCTATACAATATCCTGGACTGTATCAACAGGCGGCACTTTGCCTGATAATACCAAGCTTATTAAAGTGAAGGTCTCAAAAGGAGGAAAAACAACCTCCATGTCCTATATAAAGCCTGAATTTTGATCGGCAAACATCTTGGTTTTCTTGTCAATTTTAACGTGTCTCTTATTAAAAATGGCATTAAAAGAATCATAATATAATCTTTGTGTCTTCGTGTCTTTGTGGCTGAACTATTACTCTTGAAGGAGTTAAATTTAAGGATGAATCGCATGCAAAATAAATCACCGCTGAGAAATGAGGGCGGCTCTGTTATCATTTTAGCCATGATCTTTCTGGTGCTGCTCACGATCATCGGCATGTCAGCCATATCCACATCAATCATCGAGGTGCAGATTGCCGGAAATGATGTGAGATATAAGAAGAACCTTTACAGGGCTGAAGGGGCAGCCATGGAATGTGCTCAAATGATAGAGAACTCGACCGACCCCCAGTTTCTCCATCCCGACGGAACAAATTGTCCTGCCTGGCTGTATCCTGACGGTGTTGACCTGTCAAATCCCACGGTTATGTCAGGGAATTCACAACAATCGAGCATACACGCTAATGCCTCATATGGATCGGTTGCCCGGGGAATCGGCTTTGGTGATTCCCTCGACATAACTGCACCGTCTTCGTTGAATGAATATGCAGTCTATGGATTTTACTCAGGCAATGATGGACAGTCTCATGTCGTGGTCGGGTATAAAAAAAGGTATTAACGCATAGCGCAGAGAGCATATAGCATGGAGCCCTGGCTAAATATGATAAATCATTAACGGGGTAAATATAGAGTAAAGAGAGGCACTAATTAGCCACCCCAGTACGATAGTTTCTACCTACCCCAGTACCATCTTCTGGAGCTACGGGGCCCCGATATGCGGGATCTACGCTTCGCTTCGACAGGCGGGGCAGGCAGACACAGACAGACACGGACATTTACCATGAATGCTAAAATCAATGATAAAGATTTGAGTGCAATTATTAATATGGTAACGGCTTTTGCTAAAAGCCACCCTGATATTTCAGCTATATACCTTTTTGGATCCCACGCCACAGGCCATGAAAGATCAAGAAGTGATGTTGATTTGGGTGTGCTGTTTAATCGGGATGTGGACGGGTTTACAAGGGTTAATTTAGAAACCGAAATCTCGAATTTGCTAAAAAAAGATGTCGACCTCGTTGACATGAGAAAAAGTAGCCCGTTTTTGCGTCACCAGATTTACAAATACGGAAAATCCATCTACCAGGACGGAACCGATTTTCCGTTCCTGTTTAGAGCTAATTCAATTCGTGACTACCTGGATACCGAGCACCTTAGAAAGCTCAGGAGGGCTTACCTTTATGGCAAACGATGATGTTATCATAAGGAAGCTGTCAAAGCTCAGTGAATATGTGAATGAACTTCGCATGGCAAATGATATCAGCTGGAATGAATATCAGAAGAATGTTCGCAACCGGGCTTTTGTTGAACGATACATTCATATAGCTATCCAGACTGTTTTTGATATTGCTAATCACATTATTTCATACCGGGGGTGGAAGGAACCGGAAACCTATAGGGAAACCTTTAGTATACTTGCATCACATGGAGTTTTGCCTGATGAAAAGATCGCTGATTATCAAAACATGGCTTCATTCAGAAACATGCTGGTTCATCATTATGATAAAGTTGACGATGAGGTTGTATACGGCATTTTTAAAAACAAATTAGATGACTTTGTTCTTTTTCGAGAGTCTATTTTGGAATATTTAAAAAAGATATGAATATTATAATCACTAATCAAGATTGATGCCCATGTAAAAAGTCCTTTTTACATGGATTAAGGAATTTAGGGATTAAGGAATTGCGAATTATTTAAAGACATTATGAATGCGTAAAATTGAATAATTCAGCAAGTTTTGATTTTTTACG
>JAUVVL010000092.1 GCA_030604635.1 Desulfobacteraceae bacterium | reverse complement strand
TATATTGAAATACAAGCAGTTATTTCTTTATCCCACAGGGATGCATGTTTTTGCTTTCCGCCCTCTCAGCGGAAAGCAAAAAAGAAACAAATTCTCTGCGACCTCTGCGTCTCAGCGGTGATTATAAATTATCCAATTATAATACGATACCGTATTTAAGAATACGTGTACTTAGTTGCAGGGCGATTGATCGGCATAGAAAGACTCCCTGGGGGGTAAATCGATTTTTCGGAGGCATTCACCTATTTGGTGTTTTAAATTATGATTTTTATTTCCATCTGGGAAACTATCGCGATTCTCTATTTTGTTATCTACAACACGATAAATCTTTTTTTGATCTTGGTGGCGTGGATCAAAGTGCGATTTTTCCTGCAACTCAAAGAATTTATAAACTTCAAAATCATCTATCAATCACCTTCCACCCCTTCCATTGCCCTTCTGGTTCCTGCCTTTAACGAACAGGAAACGATTGTGGAGAATATCCGGTCGCTAATGGGGATCAAATACCCCCGTTTCGAGATTATCGTTATCAATGATGGGTCGACCGATCGGACGCTGGAGGAGTTGACGAAAACCTTCGGCTTTATCCGCCGTGATGTCGGATATGAAGAGAGGCTTACCACCGCCCGTATCCGCGGTTTCTATGAGGCAAGTTCTCCCGATGGAAGTACAATCACCCGCCTGATCCTGATCGACAAGGAAAACGGCGGGAAGGCAGATGCCCTGAACGCAGGGCTGAATGCCGCCACATCCCCTTACGTCTGTAGCATGGATGCCGACTCGATTGTCGGTGCGGAGACACTTCTTCAAGTAATGCAGCCAATCGTGGAAGACCCGGAACGCATCGCCGCCTGTGGTGGGCAGGTCGGGATCGCCAACGGCTGTAAGATTGAAAAGGGGCGAATTGTCAAGGTGGCGCTCCCAAAGAACTGGCTGGCAATGTTTCAGGTAGTGGAATACATGCGATCATTTACCGCCGCTCGGATGGGACTCGCAACACTTAACTCCTTGTTGATCCTCTCCGGAGTGTTCGCTGTCTTTCGCCGCGATCTCCTGATGGATGTAGGTGGTTTTTTGAGCGGTCGACTCACCTCCAAGATTGTCCTAGAATATACCGGCAACAGAGAAACAGTCTGTGAGGATATGGAGATTATTGTCCGCCTACAACGTTACTTGATTGAAAAAAAGATCCGCGCACGGATAATGTTTCTTCCCTATCCGATAGCCTGGTCACAAGGGCCGGAAAATATTAAAGATTTTGGGAAACAACGGAATCGCTGGTACCGGGGGTTGGCCCAGGTTCTTCTATTTCACAAGAAGATGTTGTTCAATCCGCGCTATAAACAGATCGGCATCTTTGCCATGCCTTACCAATTTCTCTTTGAATTCTTAGGCCCGCTTTTGGAAATGGCCGGATATATCTCCATACCTGCTCTCTATTTCATGGGTCTGCTCAAAACCGATGTTGTACTCCTCTTTTTTGTTGTGTCGATCCTATATGGGATGCTCTTATCCATCCTGGCCGTCTTGATGGGAATCTGGAGCGAGGGTCGTATCGGCAAAGAGAGGGTGACCTCGAAGTTGTTTCAATATCACGGGGTGTGGAGTGTTTTCAAACTATTGCTTTTTGCAATGCTCTCTATGGTAGGCTACCGGCAACTCCAGCTCGCCTATCAGATCAAAGGATTTGTTGACTTTCTTAAAGGAAGTCAAACATGGGGGAAGTATCAACGTGAAAGTTTCTAAGAAATCGGAGCCCGGGAGTCAGAGACAAAGGGTCTTTTTATGGAAAAACATCATAATAATAGGCCTGTTGTTACTTGTTACCTGTCATTTGCCGCCGGCGTTTGGCGGTGAATACGATGCCTGGATCGAGAAACAGCGGAATATCATTGCCCAGGACCCCACCAATCTCGATGCCGCATACCAGCTTGGAAATTATCTCGCCTGGGATAGGAGGTATGAGGAGGCCCTGAAGGTATTCGAAGAAATTCTCGTTGTAGAGCCGGAATATAAAGATGCGGAGATCGGGATCGCCCGTGTCTATGCCTGGAAGGGGGATCAGGATAATGCGATTAAAAAATACCTGGAGATACTCCTCGAATATCCAAAAAATTATGAGGCCTATCAGGGACTCGGGTTGCTGGCACTCTGGAACAATGATTTTGAAAAGAGCATCTACCATTTCAAAAAGGCGCTTGCCATAAATCCGGAGGATATCATTTCGGCCAAGGGAATCGGCCGGGCCTATTTAGGGAGAGGAGATCGCCGAAAGGCGGAGGAATATTTTACCCGGGCGCAGATACTTGAGATCAAAAAGACCCCGCTGCTGTTTATTCTGGCTCTGGTCGGGTGTGGTATTTTACTCATACTGGCTCTTTTATTCTATATTCGCTCCAGATCCCGCCGCCAGAAGAAAGAGATCTTGCGGCTGGAGCTTAAAATTCTGCGCTATGCACTGTGGTTCTTTCATCAACAGACCGGCAAATTCCCGCTGGCCATGGAAAGCTTGCTCCATGAAAAGTGGCGGCCACCGGGAAAAAAAGAGGAAAAGCCGTACCTGGAGGGGATGCGCCGGGGAGAACGGGGATTTCTGATTGACCCCCTTGGAAAACGTTATTGGTACAATCCGGATACCGGCAGTGTCTACAGCGCGACAAAAGGTTGTGAGAAGTGGTAGGAAAGTGCTTCAAAGGAATGTGCGGTGCAAAGCATGTAACATCGTACATCTTGCTTTTCTGCCTATTTGCCCCTGTCTCCCATGCCCAATCGTCACTTAGTGCTTTTCTCTCCCAAGAAGTCTCCCTCGCCGACTGGGGACTAACAGACCCGTCACAGATCGGGCATATCTCGGTCAGTATTCTAAATAAAAAGGAAGGAAAGGAACTTATTATCCGAGACATCCGCAGGCAAAGGCCGGTTGTCAGAGAGCCGGTGGGACCGCGAGGGCGTGTCCCTTCATTTGAAAAAGATCTTTTTCTGGTAAGCAACTTTGATCAGGGGAATACAAATCGTCTGGGCGGCTATTTCAGCGGTTTTGCAAAATCACCTTCACAGGCGGCAGTGGCTATTGGCAAAGCGCCCGATAGTACGCCGGCCCTGGTTTTTTCCTATAGACGTATCAATCCCGGGTTCGCCGGTTTCTGGGTTCATCTCTTTGACTTCAAAGAACCTCCTGCCGCGCGCATTTTTTTGGACACAACCCCCTTTACATATTTGACTTTCTCCATTCGCGGGGAAAAAGGTGGCGAAGAATTGCTGCTCCAGGCAGTAGATAGAGTGTGGGAGAAAAAAGAAGATTCTCTTGCCGTGGGGGATGTTGCTTCTTTTCTTCCCTCCGGCAGGATAGACGGCAAGTGGCAGCAGGCATGGATTCCGTTCACGAAATTACCTGCGGGCATCGATCGGAAAGAACTGGCAAGCCTTGTATTCATAGTAAAACGGACCGGTAGCGGACGGGTCTTTGTTAAAGATCTCGCCTTTACAAAGAAAAGAGGAGTACAGATACCCGGGCCGAAAAAGGCAAAGCATCTCGTGCGTCCTTTAAAGAAAGCTCTGTGGCTCTGGGAAACTGAAAAGATCGTGGCCAATCCAATAGCACAACAGAGACTTATAACCTTCTGTAAATCGCAAGGTGTCACTGATCTCTTTTTACAAATACCTTATAAGGCCAAAAAAGAGAAAGGAAAATGGGCAATCCTCTGGGACTCATCAAAATTTCGGCCGCTCATTGCAGAGTTGCATGGGGCGGACACCAAGGTTCACGCTCTGGACGGTGAACCCAGATTTGCCCTCAAAGAGTGGCATGGACGTGTAATAGCCACTATTCAAAGCATCATTCAATATAATCGGGATGTAGCTCCTCAAGAACGCTTTGATGGGATTCGCTATGACATTGAGCCTTATCTCATACCCGGTTTTGCCGGTGTTCGGAAAGAAGCTATTTTAAATCAGTATCTTTCGTTACTGAAGTCATCGCAGTCCCTGGCCGGGAAGGCTAATATTACTTTTGGCGTCGATATCCCATTTTGGCTGGATGGCCGGAATAAATTTTATGAGCCGACGGCAGAGATAAAAGGCCGCCCGGTGAGTGAATTGATTATCGATATCGTGGACAATATAGGGATTATGGACTACCGGACGCAGGCCTATGGTGCTGATGGTGTGATTGCACATGCCTATTCAGAGTTGCAGTACGCAGCAAAGCGGAATAAAAAAGTCTTTGTCGGTTTGGAAACCGTCGAACTTCCGGACGAAACCATCCTGGAGTTTGGTTCGCTGGGAAGCGGTTCACATATTTTGGTAAAGAGACTGGATGGCAAAAGAGCCCGCCTTTATTGGATTCCGGTGGGCGATTGGGATAGATTTATAATAGATCCAAAATTTTCTCATGATGCTGTGATGCTGGGTCAGACAGACGCGACTTTTATACCGTCAACAAAGATTAGCTTTGCCAAAAAAGATTTGAAAGACCTTGAAGTAGTGATACAACAGACAAAATCGGAACTACAGAATTTTTCAAGCTTTTATGGGTTTGCAATTCATTCGTATGAAAGCTTCCGGCCTTGGCTGGAACGGCACATTCACCAACGATAAAAAATCGCTGTATTATAGGTATTAAGCGTAGATCCATTGTCCCGATCCTCATAATCAAAAGTGAAGTCAAGTCCAACCCTTTTGTAAAACTCCCAGCTAAATCCGACAAAGACATGGTTGGCGGAAAAACCGGCAAAGGGATCCACAGGATTGCCGGATTCAAGACTCTCGTTGGCCCGTGCATAGCCCACAAAAAGAGTCATGGTGTCGAATGGATTCCAATTGAGCTGTGTCATTACAGAATGATCCGTGGACTCCTGACCTTTAAACTGGCTGATACTTAAGAAATACCGCACCATCCAGTCAAATCGTGGATAAAAGTACCAGGTGAATCCCGGCATCACCATATGAACATCGGCTGTCGAATAATCGGCAAAGCGGTAACTTAAAAAAGGAACCAGGGTCTTGAACATGGCCTGACTCACTTCAAAGGTATATGCCTGACGGGGGTCAACGTCCTGCTCTGGAGCCAATTCCATATCGAATGAAAGGACCGTATTCTCCGTTGCCCAGTAGCTTCCGCCCACCCTGCATCCTGATGCCGATTCTCCGAATTTGTCGATATAATTTAATCCAGCTCGAACCGCCCACTTCTTTGGCTCATTATAGCTTATTAAGATATTCGCCTCATGGGCGTTGGAAGTGAAGCTTATATCCTGATACTGATAACCTACTCTTACTTTGAAGTTTGTTTTCGCCGCCTTTGCCCGAAGGACGTCGTCCCTTACCTTTATGGCTTCCTGGTCGACGGGATAAGCCGCCAATAACTGATCAAGTGTCTCCAAACTCTGCTTGTATTCCTGCTGCCAAAAAAGTACCCGTCCCAACCCTAACAAGGCATCTCTATTGGCTGATTGTTGTTTCAAGACTTTTTCATAGAGTTGCCGCGCCTTATCATGGTCACCACTCCAGGCCGTGACCGTTGCCAGTCCGATGCCCGCCTCAATGTCTTTTGGATTATTACTTAACAGTTGTTCGTAAATCGCTTTGGCGGCCTCATAATTTTCATCCCAGCCTAATTGCCGGGCGTTTTTCATAAGAACGTCGCGGTTGTCGCTCGCATGTTCCGCGGTAGAAGCTCGACCGGGTATCCGGACATGAATAAGATCCTTCTGCTTTCCTTTGCCGGGCGCCTGCCGCGTGTCGGGATAAGGCCGTGTTTCAAGTGTTGGCGGTTCTTCCCGGCGTTTCGGTGTGGAAATACTTTTTTTGTCGTAGAGTTTGATAACCAGTCTTGGGGGAGATTCCAACAAGAAAGGAGACATAAATATAAAATTTTCGGGTATCCCGATGCGAATATCAAGATCGTTTCCGGACTTATCCAGTCTTACCCAGGAATCGAAAGTCTTGTACTTACGAAATGGGCGCAGTTTGGTTGAAATATTTTGTATTTTGACGCGTATTTCATCGTCCTCAATAACAGGGTTTTGAAATTGAAATTTGTGTAAGAACTGAAAGACAATTGAGGCGTAATCGTTGTGCCGTCTACCCCTTATTGTTTTCAGCATGTTCTTCTCAAAAAGATTTACCACCAGCCGATGGGGATTATCCAACAACAGGGTTTGATATTTTACGAAATTTTCAGGAATCCCGATTTGAATATTGAGATCATCCCCGGACTTTTCCAGCCTTACCCAGGAATCGAATGTCTTGTACTTACGAAATGGGCGCAGTTTGGTTGTAGTATTTTTCAATCTGAAGTGTATTTCTTTATCCTGAATCTTGGGATTTTCAAAAATTATCTTGTCTGAGAACTCAAAAACAATCGAGGTGTAAAGGTCGTGCAGACCGGTTCTCATTGTCCTCAAACTATTCTTGGAATTAGCGGTGGGAGTTTTGGCATGGGCGATTGAAATATAATTCTCGCTTACGAATAAATTTATCAGGCGGCAGGCAGGATGCCCGAAGTGAAGTATTTTAGTAAAAATCAGAAATACAAAAACCACAAATGCTGTTATAACAAAACGAAATTTTCCTGAAGATGCCTTCAATTAATAATCTCTCCGAGAGCCTCCATAAAGCATTAATTACCACTCACTGATGCAAAATTAATTAGCCCATTAGTATTAATTTAGCTTTATGAAAAACGTGTCCCACAAGCATTCAGGTGATCCGGTTTTTAAGCGGGTCACTGTCTGAGTGTATTAGTGAGCGTTAGGAAAGAACAGCAAATTGGCAAAGTTTACCTGTGAGTTAAATAATATGCGCATTTAATCGGCTTTTATATACAGGATAGTATCTGTTCTTTCTTTACGCTCACTTATGCACGAGTTTGAGCCGTTAAAAACCGGATTATCTGAATGCGATAATTTTTTTCAAAGGGCTAAAATGTTACGCCCATTAAACCTTCAAATAGTCTGCCCTGCCTGCCCCGCCTGCCCCGTAGCTCCAGAAGATGGTACTGGGGTAGGTCCGGAAGATCGTACTGGGGTGAAATGCGGAGCCTATTCCTCCGGGGTCAGCGTAAAGCAAAAAATAAGTGAACCTCTGCGGCATTTGCGGCTCAGCGGTGAGCAATGGATGGCTAAAATAATACAAAGTAGTCGACATGCTGATTATTTGGCGATTTATCACATATACGACAAAAAGTACAGAAAAATCTTAATAATAGGCTACATCCTGGTTTTTCAAGCGCATGCTTTTTCAAATTCCTTACGATTGACAGTCTCATTAAGAGTGTGGTAGGGGTTTATCAACGGCTAATACTAAGTGCTCTAATTCGTAAATTCGATTACGTATTTTTATCAAGACAACTATCCCGTATAAGTTGAATTCTAAAAGTTTGAAGTTTGAAGTGCCTAAAGTTCCGGAGTCGCTTTGCCACGCCTGCCGGCTGGCTGGCAGGTCCGCTGATTTTATATATAATTGGCAGAATTCCTTAAATTTGGCTCACTTCAAACTTTTGCGCCGTCTCTTCTGGCAGAGCCGGTTAACTCTGACCTGGCCCAAAGGACCAGGTTTTCAAGGTCGAAATAAATACGTGATCGTATTTATGAATACATGTACTAAGTGGATATTGAGAGAAAAATACGTAAATCTATTGATACAAAAAAAGAAACCCCCAGCAAATTACTTGTGAAAAAGACCCTTCTTTTTATCTCTATATCCCTTCTCTTTATGCTGTCTGGATGTGGGAAAATGGACAAGGGGCTTGAAGAGAAAGCGCTTGGGTGGATTCAATCTCAGATCGTGCCCAACAAAATCGTCCACAGCCCTTCGCCTGGCCGAAGGAACCTCATTATAAGTTACGAAATACCTAAGAATGACGAGGCTTACAGTTACATCTATTCACGCTCCGCTATCTATGACGGCGCGGTAGCCGCCATTGCCCTCTCAATATGTGATCAGCAGAAAAAGGCCGGAGATATTCTTGAGGCTTTTGCGCGACTGGTCAATGATGATGGCAGCCTCTTCTTCTCTTATAACACAAATAGTTCGTGGCCTAATCAGGATGACCACGAGGGAGCAATCATACGTACCGGAGCCCTGGCCTGGGTGGGATATGCCACTGTTTATTATCTCAATGAGCGTAAAATCAAGGAACCGGATGCCTTTAAACGTTCACATCGCGTCAAGCTGCTTACTGAAAAGTCCATGGCCATGGCCAACTACATTTTGTCTGGAATGGTTGAAGACAGGGAAGATAAACGATACGGTTTGGTCAAGGGCGGATACGGTGAATACAAGTTGAAGTACGACGCCGCCTTAGGTAAAGTGGTCGAATACTTCATCGACCGGCCGGTAGGCTGGTGCAGCACCGAACACAATATTGATTCCTACTTTTTTTTGCGGGACCTTGGCCGTCTGACAGGGGATGAGAAACTTCTTGAGGCCTCCGACCGCATCAAAAACAACATAATCTTAAAGCTATGGGATGATGACCTAGGACAGTTCATCCAGGGAATTAAGGTCGATGGTAGATTAGATAAGAAATTAGCCCTTGACTGTGCTTCCTGGGGGAGCCTCTTTTTATGTGCCGTCGGAGATGATGAAAGGGCTAAGAGATGTCTGGAAACCTGCGCCAGATATAGGAATATTAAAGGCGTCGGTTACCGACCATACAGGGGAACGACGGTCTATGAAGATCCCGAGGTTAATGCCTTCTTCTTTCCCTCTGAACCGGAGAATTCATGGGATTCAGTTGATATCGATTGGTTAGAGGGGACGCTGGGAATAATCGCAGGATATCTCAAATGCGGCCTATTCGAGGAGGCCTTCGACCTCTTTGAACGCATCAACAAGTTCTATCAGAAGCAGAAGAAAGACGGCTTACCATACTCAACATGTTCACTTCCCTATCAGTTCAATACCCACCCAAGCGTGGCCAGTACTTCCTGGTACTTGATCGCCGGCAAGACGCTAAAAGACGAAGCCATACGAGAGAGGGTTTGCAGCAAATGAAAAGAATCATCAATAGTGCCCTTATTGGGTTGATGCTCACAACCCTCTGCTGTTGCAAAAAGAAAGAAATAAGTTACTATCCTAACAAGGCTGTGGTCCTCGATTTAACCACGAAAAATGACAAGACCGAACGTATCGGTCTTGAAAAGGCATTACGCATTATGGGCGTGCCTTACCATGTAACCAAAAAGGTTGATGAGGCCTGTAGGTATAAAATTATTTATATGGCGGGCCAGATTACCAACAACCGATTGAAGGCCGGCGAAACGGAGGCCCTTTATCGAGCCGTAGAGACTGGAGGGGTGCTGGTGGCCAACACAGTCAAGGGAAACACATTCTTTCCCCTCTTTGGTGTAAGTGGTTTTAAGGAGAGCCGACAACGATTCAAGGCAACAATCGACACTTCAGGCGGGGAGAGTTTCCTCAAATACCTGAACCGACCAAAAGAGTTAGTTATACCTTTAGGTAATAAAGACATATACGATACTGTCATCTGGACGACCGGATATTCAGTCACAACGGCAAAGCCGGTCGCGATGTTTGACGACGGTTCAACTGCTCTCTGCTATAGCTATTACGGCGAGGGCACTACTTACCTCTGGGGCGTCGGTTACGCCCAGGCCATCCTTATTCCCCTCACAGGAGGAGACTACGAGGCGCAAGGTAAATGGATCAACTCCTTTGAGCCGGCCACTGATATATACCTGCTCACTTTGCGGGCCATTTATGAGGAGAACGTAGAACCGGCTACATACCTCTACACTATCCCCTTCGGTCAGGAATCTGCTTTTATCATTACCCACGACAACGACGCACAGTCATCCTTCAAAAACTCCCTTGAATTCGCTAAGCTGGAGAAGCGTTTTGGGGTCAGGGCAACTTACTTTACCACCACCAAGTATATCTCTGACGAGATGGACACCGCCTTCTATACCCCTGATAATATCGCCTATCTAAATCAAGTTAAAGACCTGGGCGGAGAGATCGGTTCACATACTGTCATGCACTCTTTGAAAGTCGCTTCCCTCCCCTTAGGCAAACCGGGTGTTACAAGGGGCACCTACGAACCGTTGATATATCCGACTATTTTCGGCGAGGTAAAGGTGAGCAAAGAACTTCTGGATAAAGACATACGGGGACAGAATACAGTTTCTTACCGCTCGGGGCACTTAGGTTTTCCAATAAAATTGATCTACGCGCTCCAGAAATGTGGTTACCGCTATGATTCTAACTTTTCGGCCAGCGACATCATGTGCAACTTCCCCTTTATGGCCTTCAGCGAGAAAAGCCTCAAATCAAGTGAGTCTAAGATCGTAGAGATACCGGTCATCTTTGACGGATCGATGGACCAACTGCGGGAGGACAACCTCTATGAGATGGTCGCCGAATGGCTCAGGATCATCGAACTTAATGCTGAGAACGAAGCAATTTCCTGTATACTGCTGCATCCAAACGTCACTTCGTTCAAGTTGAAGGCCGAGGAGATGTTACTTGAAGAACTGAGCAAACGAGATATCTGGATCGGATGTATCTCGGATTTTGGAGATTTCTGGGCTAATCGTCAGCTGATCCGGTTTGAGTCGGAAATTGTCGGCGATGATTTAAAGATCAGCCTAAACCTTCACGAAAAAGATGTCCTTTCCGGCATCGGGTTTGCGGTTAAGCCGAGTGACCGGATATTAAGGGTTACTGTTCTCGATTCAGAAGGGACTATAATACCAACCTCAACAAAGAAACGGAAGGATAAGATCTACGTATATAAAAAGTAAAGCAGTATATTAACCTGAATTTCCATGCCAAATTATGCCTTGGAGCTGTGATTTTTTTTTGCCATCGCAATTTTGACAAATTCGTAAAAGGTGAAAACTTGCTGAATTATTCAATTTTACGCATTCATAATGCCTTTAAATAATTCGCAATCCCTAAATTCCTTAATCCATGCAAAAAGGACTTTTTACATGGGTATCAATTTTGACTTTTTACGAAGCCATCAAGGCCTGAAAATCAAATTTAGGAGTAACAAGGCGACATGCCAAAAATAGAGGCAATAATAGATCAAGTACTTACGAACTGCGACATTGCCGACTCACAACATGCCGGACTCTTTTCTATCTGCGGTTTGGCCTTGAGGCTACGTGATCTATACAAGTGGGAAAAGGAATTAGACCCATGGATAGAAAAGGATTCTTCCGAGATACTTGAATGGATTGGAGATAAAGAAAAAAGATGGGATAAACTGGCAGAAAAGCAATTCAATGGCATAACAATTCTTGGCGATAAATACGATCCGTTTGATACTGTAGGTATTAATTCGGTGCTGGAGCCCTATGGGTTCTTCTATGGAGGCGGTTATGCCGGCAGCCTGAAACCAACCTTTTTTCTGGCCGTAATTGAAGAAAAAAGAGAAATAAACGGGCACACTGTATATATTCTCGGTCGTGAGCTAGCTCGTGATCTACTTACAATTCCAGCGCTATCTCAAGACAATTGTATCCTCATTCGACAGGAACCAGCAAAACTCTTTCTCTGGGATAAAATATTCTATATAAAAAAATCCGGCCGTTACGCTCTCGGATTTGCCTTAGAAAACCATGGGATAAAAGAGCAGAATTATAAGGAGCTGCAACGCAGCTTGGCAAGAATTGCTAAGGCTGAAATTGGAACCTATATTTATCATGAGTTGGGCGAACTACAGGATACTATTTTTGACAGAGACATATGGCGAGAAATTGTTGCAACCTTTCCACACACACCCATTGAACTCCTCGCACGAACCATTAAAGACCTTCTTGCAGATACAAACGAATACGGGACACTTAGATTTATAATAAGAGAACGCAAAATAGCTTCTTTAGCGTTTTATGTCGCCTTTCACGATGGATTGATAAAAGAATTATTCCCTGAAATTATAGAGGCATTTCAAGAATTTACACATACGCGTAATTGGCAAGTAATAAAGCAGGCTATAACTAACGGTTATAATACCGCTAAACACTACGCTGAAGCGATAACTAGTATCTACCAGAATGGAAAGCAAAAAAATAATATGAAATGGGTAGAAAATGAGATGGTAAAACGCTTTCTAGAACCATTAGGGATAAAGGGAACGTACGGGTCTTAATCCCACTCTATTGATTCTTTATGATATTTTAATCTGATTTAACAGTTTTTCTTCCCAATAGCGCAGGGCCGTTAGAACATGCTGAAGTTCCGACGGAGTGATGACGGATGATTGCTCAGGAACAATTTCGCTTAAAATCTGCCAAGCATTTGATACCCTTATCCTGTCCGATACATCTATGTATTCTTGCTGGTCCATAATGCACACTCCAATTTTAAATGTGTCCCCTAATGTTGCAAAATCATAAAGCCCTTAGTGCTCTAATTCGTAAATTCGATGACGCATTTTATGTCAAAAGACCTATCCTGGATCCGCCAAAGGCGGAGAAACCCAAAAGTGCCTAAAGTTTGAAGTGAGCTAAAGTGACCTGCCCGCCAATGCCTATCTGCTCTTAACTCTTTAGCTGTCTTAAGCAATGAGACGGAGGATAGAAGACAATGTTAATCATAAGTGGCTATGGCAGGCGGGGCTAAAGCCCGCCCTGGTGCGACTCG
>JAUVVL010000289.1 GCA_030604635.1 Desulfobacteraceae bacterium | reverse complement strand
TCCTTTAAATTCTGATCGACATATCTGTGAATACGATTTTCAACTTCAGTCTTGCGATTTGGACTAATCTTTATTCCGCCAGAATGTGGACTAAATATCCATTGTTTTTTCATTTTTTCCTAAAGCCAAATCGGGATAGAGGGAAGCCTCACGGCTTCTCCCCTCCCACACACCGTACATACGGATCACGTATACGGCGGTTCGGCAATCACACCAAGAACTCGAATCCAGACTTCTGTAGTCTCGGGAATTCCAAATATGGAAAGCAATGTATTTGGTGAAACCAGCAGGATCAAACCGAGTACGAATAGATATACGCCGAATACTTTGACGGTAAATGCTGCCTTAGACATAAGCTTCTTCCTTATCCACAATAGTCAGTTTAAAATCCGTTGATGAATACTTGCATTATCCTTGAATTCCGAAAAGTTCAACAATAGTAATGATATTCTGATTTTATAAAATCGCGAATTAAAAAAATAGTTGCTTACTTTCAAGCCATATAACGGGCGCGAGATGAGCTGCACCCCCGACTTGGGGAAAATGATGACAGCCCCTTTCGCGGTATTGCTGTTAATGGATTATTAAGATTTTTTTCGTATATCACGGTAGATCATTAACGGGTCATCGTTTTGCCCAACCAAGGGGGCAAGCGGAGCGCAGCCGCGACCAAAGGGAGCGGTGTCAGCTCCATTGAGATGATGGCCGCCACTTTGCGGCGGACAACAGCTCATGTCAGCTCGCGCCCGATGGCGTGCCGCGAAGCGGCGCGCCATCGTTTTGCTTAACCAGCAGACAAAAGCATAGCGACCGATAGGGAGTGTCGCTTTTGGCTGTCTGAGTTAAAGCTATTGTTAGCTCTTTTTAATCTCAGGTCGAATTCCTTGGAGCCGAGTACTTAACTCTCTTCCTTCGCCAAACTCAAGAATCCAAAATCTGGATTCAGGGATACCATGTTTCTTTATTGCTTCCTTTAGATCTTTCTCGTGAGCATGGATTGATTGTTCAGGATGTTCATTAAAAGTAGCATAATGAATGCCTACGCTTTGCTCCACATTCAGCATCTTATGTGCTTTCACAGCGTCATCCGGGTTCATATGCTCAGATTTCATAAACCACCGTTTTTCATAGTTACCTATAGGTAATATAGCTAAATCAAAATAGTCAAATTTAGTTGCTAATTTTTCAAAAAATTCACCAAAACCCGTATCCCCTAAAAATAATAACCGTTTTTGTGATTCTTTAATAACATATCCACCCCATAGCGTTTTATTTTTATCAAATATTCCTCTGCCGGAATTGTGGCGCGAAGGGACAAAAGTAATCTTCGTTCCAGATTTATGGCGATATTCTTCCCACCAATCCAACTCGACAACGCCTGAGAAATCTTTCAGGTGTACCCTCATCCCTAAACCCGCTAATATGACAGGTTTATTATCTATTGTAAGTCTTTTTAAAGTTGGGATATCCAGATGATCATAATGATCGTGCGAAATAAGTATAATATGAATATCAGGCAAGTCTTCCATCTTAACCCCAGCTGCACGAATTCTTTTTGAACCTAACCAAGATACGGGACCGGCCCGTGCTGACCAGATGGGATCGGTCAAAATATTAATCCCACCAATTTGAATAAGAACAGTTGCGTGATTAATGTATGTTATACGCATCCTGTTCACCGTCACTTGTGCCACTGAAGAGGCTTGAGGTGGGTCATCTATCCATTCTGGCCACTCAACGGTTTCCATTTCCCAAAGCCATTTCAGATGGTCAGAAAATGTATTATCCGGCTCATTATTGATGAAACGGTTTTCTTTAAAATGGTCTGAAGGAGGACCCTGCCAGTAACTGCTTCCTTTTACAAAAACGGTTAGCAGAATTAATGTCAGACAGGATACAATAAGAACAGAGCCTGATATTATTTTCATTTTGCTCATTTTATCATTCAAAGTTGTTTAAGAGAGCTAACGTTGCGAATAACCAGCGGATGGTTTTGCCGTGCGATCATTCAGTATTATAAAGTAAAGGGCCCGAGTTTTTTCCCGTCTGGTTCATCCGCCTTGTTATGTGGTTAAATTATTTATTCTTCTCAATCAGCTCAAGCTTAAGCCGGGTTTGAAATATGATAAGAAACCAGACACCTATAATTATGAAGGCTGCATACACTACTATAAATAAATAAAAGGCTACTTTTCTCCCAAGGACCATTTCTCCAAAAATACTGGTTAGAAGCAGAAGAATTGTTGCAACGAGCATCGGGAAACTAAGTTTTTTCCATTGATCGCGGTTAAATTGTATTTTTGCACCGCACGATTTACAGCTAATAGGACGTCGCCAGCTATGTTTCCATATCTGCTTACCTGTAATCTGCCCTTGGCACTTGGGACATATCCTGCTTTTTGATAGCCTCATAGGCCTTCTCGTTTTGATTTAAGCAAACATAACGTTGGAGCTGAGACGCGCGGAAAGCCGCAGGCTTTCCCGCGTCGATTCTCCAGTGACTTGTTAGACGCTGTGAACGTTTTTCAAATCTGCGCTAAGGCGCACGTAAGCAAATATACCCCGAATGGCAAGACCATAAAGTAACAACATTAATGCATCGGATATGGCTTGGCTGCTGCCCCAATGAAAAACGAGTCCAACGAAAGAGAAGACAAAACCAGCGATAGCCGCTTCTCGTCGCATTCTGAGCAGACCCCATGAAATGACGATGAATAAAACCGCGTAGAGTATCGCCAAGTTCCCGTAAATGCTTGGGCTGAAGAGGCCAACAATTGCAATTACGGACCAGATAGCCGCACCGAAGGCCGAAAAAACGAGAGCGGGCATCCTGGCTAGCTTCGCAGCTTCTTCCGTTTCCAGAGGATACCAGAAAAAATTCTTAAACGACGGTTTCGGTTTATCCATTTATATTTTTCCTGTAGCGCCTAACGCTTGGCAATAAGCCGCCGGGCGATTCATTGAGAAGGACTATATTTAAACCCGTGAAACTCTCGACAATCAAAAAACTTTTAAAAAGTCGCGGTTTAAGCCCGGTCAGCCTTCATTGCCTTGTTCGGTGGATTTCATTCGTAAAGACATCGCTTCTTGGCTGATTTCTTCAATAGATAAGTCATCGTCTAAGTCTTGACGCCATTTTGTGTAATCAAACGGTTCTCTTTGAATCAGGGCGACAAACCGTTCTGTTTCAATATCACCAAGATGTTGCGCAAGAATTTGAAGTCCTTTCAATTTAATTTCTGTATCGGTCATCATGATAAGACCTCCTTTATAAAGCCGATTGGATCGTTGACATTAATATCGGCTACAAGATCTGCCAGTTTCAGGATTTTATCGTCGGTAGTCAGGAAATACTCACATTTTGCGAAGATAGCACATGAAATATGCAACGAATCAATTCTTCGAATTCCCTTTTGATTCAGCAACTCAGCTGTCGCAATTATTTCAGCGCTTTCTTCAATATCCATTATAGCATAATTTTTCCATGTTTTGATTCGGATTTTCCGCTCTTGATACGGATTCTTATTATTCTCATAATCCAGAATATACGACCAGACCAACTGGAGCTTCCCTGATTGAACTTCTTCTTGAATCTTCAGTTTTGCTTCGGACTCAAGTCTGATTCTGATTTGAGATTGATCGTCAAATGGTCGATTGAGGCAACAATTATCCAAGTATATTTTCATATCCTTTTCGCTTGTATTTTGAATAGTTTTTTCTCATCGAACTAGTTAGTGAGCGGAATTATTTCCGGGCGAATGGGAAAATACGGAATTATATCTAAAAGAATAGGGAAAGACGGAAAAAATTCCACCCGATTGGAAAATACGGATTATTTAAATTACAGTTTCAGTAATTCTATCTCTAACCGAAAACGATCATTTCTCGAGACGAGTATTCCACCTCTGTGAAATTTCGGAAATCATTTCACT
>JAUVVL010000288.1 GCA_030604635.1 Desulfobacteraceae bacterium | reverse complement strand
TCAACGGCAATGGAAAAATCATTTATCTCTGCGCCCTTTGCGCCTTTAGCGAAGCGGGCGGTAAATACACACTCACTTATCTGCATAGCAAAGCTTGGACCATCAGCGTAGCTGAAGGTTTAATGTGTTAATTAAAAAAATAAAACCCTGGCCCCTGCTTGCCCCGTTAAATTTTTCGGAGAAAAGGAGCAGAGCGAATTTAACCGGGGAACCCTGGTCCCTGGCATGCCTGGATGAGTTATGTTCTAGATAAGGCTGGGCGAAAGGAATGTTATGGAGATGAAGTCATATTTGCCAAATAAATCTAAAGGTTAAGACAGAAACTTATAATTTAAGGGTCGTCCCACTAATTACACTTTTATTCTTTTTAGCCTGACTTAAAGCATAAAAAGTTATAGTAACCGGGGTTACTGTAACGGAGAATACTATTTATGAAATTTTATGATCGCGATTCAGAGCTTAATGCTCTTTTAAAACTCTATGGACAAAGCAAAGAAGACGCAAAGATGTCTGTGCTTACCGGAAGAAGGCGTGTCGGTAAGACGCTGCTTTCACTTGAGTTTGTCCGAAATCACAAATTTGTATATCTTTTTGTTTCAAAAAAATCAGAATCTTTACTTTGCATTGAATATTTAGAAGAAATAAGGCGGGTATTTGATGTTCCTGTAATCGGTGAGATCAGGAAATTCAAAGATATTTTTTCACTTCTTCTTGAAATTTCAACTAAAGAGAGTTTTACACTTATTATTGATGAATTCCAGGAATTTTTTCATATAAACAAGGCTGTTTACTCTGAAATGCAGCATTTATGGGATTTGAACAAAAACCGGTGCAGACTGAATTTAATTTTAATTGGTTCTATCTATTCATTAATGCACAAAATATTCCAGAATGCAAAAGAACCTCTTTTTCAAAGAGCAGATCGTATTTTTTTCATAAAACCGTTTACCATAAAATACATAAACCAAATATTAGGTGATTATGGTATCAATGATTTAAAAACCTTATTTGATTATTATGTATTTACCGGTGGAATTCCAAGATATATTGACATACTGGTAACGAATTCAGCTTCATCTTATAATCATATTCTAGATTTTATACTTGAAGCGAACTCTCCTTTTTTAAACGAAGGAAAAAATCTTCTTATTGAAGAATTTGGAAAGGAGTATGGCATGTATTTTTCGATCCTTGAGCTTATTTCAGCAGGAAAAACAGCAAGGACGGAAATTGAATCTATTTTAGAACGCAATATAGGCGGATATCTGGATCGTCTGGAAAAAGATTATTCAATTATTTCAAAACACAAGCCGATTAATGCAAAACCTAATTCGCGTCTGCAAAAATATTTTATCACTGACAATTTTTTAAACTTCTGGTTCCGTTTTCTTTATCGTAATTATTCCGCGATTGAAACTAAAAATTTTAATTATATCAAAATATTACTCAAACGCGATTACCTAACCTATTGCGGCAGGATACTGGAAAAATTTTATCATGAGTTGTTTGCCAATACAGGCAAATATAACCGGATAGGTTCCTATTGGGAAAAAGGGAATCAAAATGAGATTGATCTTGTTGCTGTTAACGACATGAAAAAGGAAATAGTTATTGCTGAAATAAAGATGAATCCATCTAAAATCAACACCGGCGTATTAAAACAAAAATCACAAAGGCTCCTTGCAAGCTATCCTGAATATCGTCCAAAATGGATAGGTCTAAGCCTCAAAGACGCCGTGAATTATCTGTGATAAGATAAGGCCGGATAAATATTAAAACAATTAATACCGCATGGTTCCGTTTAATCTGTTAGCTTAACAGGAGTAAAACATGACCAATGTGTTTAAACAAAACCCTGTTCTTCTTTTTAGTGAGGAATGGAGTTTTATTATGGATGACACGGCCTTGAAAGTCGCTATTGCCGGATTTATGCATGATATTGGCAAATTTGCCGACAAAGATGTCTTTAACATTTCAGAGCAGTTCTTAATTGACAATGCTGATCTGTATCAACCGCATTACAAAGGAAATTATACTCACCGTCATGACGTCTATACTGCTGCCTTCATTGATCATATAGAAAAATTGCTGCCCCGGAAATTTATTAAAAAAAGGAGGTGCCATGCCTGGAGCTTATACACACATTACCCTCTCACGACTTCTGACAGAAGGAAAGGCTCTGAAAAACCTGAAACTGCCGAAAGAAGCACGAACGTCTCTCCTTGAATTTCCCGAATTATGCACGATGGGATCGATCAGTCCGGACTATCCGTACTTGAGCCTTCTCATTGACAGTAAGGCCGCTGAACACTGGGCCAACTCCATGCATCACAAGTACGGCACGCTAACTGTGGGTAACATTTTCCATATAGGCATCAACTACATCAAAAAACTGTCAGGAGATAAGCAGCTCAAATGCCATGCATGGTTTCTCGGCTACGCCTCCCATGTAACGGCTGATGTAACCTGCCACCCCGTCACCAACCTGCTAGTTGGCGACTATGAGGCGGACAATCAGACAGCACACCGAGTGTCCGAGATGCATCAGGATGTCTACATCTACGAAACCCGGACTGGCGGAAATGTAAGGGATTCAGAAGAGATTAAAAATGTGATCGGCTCCTGTACCGACCCGGACGACAAGGATAAAGTCGACCCGCATATTGAAACCATGTGGCGCCACCTTTTGACCAAAGCCTTTCCGGAAATCTTTGCTGATTTCAAACTTGATATTCATGGCTGGCATCGAGCTGTACAGTTTTTTCTGGAAGATATCGCTGAAGAGCTTTCCATAATTCCTTCCAGGCACATAAGAGATTTTTTAACCAAGGAAGGAGTGTCTTACCCTCGATTTGATGAAATAGATCGAGAAAAATATATCAATGATCTCAAAACGCCAAAGGGTAAAAAATCCTTCGACCAGATATTTGATCACGCAAGAAGAAAGGTCGCTTTAGTCTGGAAGTTAATTTCAGACGGTATTTTCTTAGGAGACGATACCTATAAAGCGAAGCTCAAGATCTGGAATCTCGACACCGGGCAGGAAGTCAGAACCCCCAAAGTAATGTGGGAGGGCACAACATGAAAATTTTTTCGAAAGGAATTTTTCACAGCCTTCTGCTCTTAACCTTGCTCTTCTCGGGCTGCCTGAACAACACAAACACGTCAAAAAGTTACAACGAAATCCCCCCGATGCTTCGCCTCCTTACGAACAAGGCACAGAGCGCGATCGAACAGGGATATTTTGATCAAGGCGAGCAGGCCGTACTCGATTATCTTGCCAGTAAAAAGCCAAATGTTTACAACTGGTTTCAGGAACGCAACTTCAAGGTTCGAGTGAATGTGGTCGGCGATTATGCCGTGGTACTGGTTTGCGATGGGGGCAAGCCGATTTTTGAAGACACGTATTGCTCTGCAGGCCCGCCGGACAAGGATCATAGAGAGAAAACAAATCAAAAAGCGTGTGAATTTTCAATGACAACCAAGGAAATAAAAAGTTTCTGTGAATAATTTATGGACCGATAGCGGGACAGGCCAGGCGGTAAATAAAATCTGTGTGTGTCTGCCTGCCCCGCCTGCCCTGTTAAATCCCGCAGGGCTATTTATCTGGGGTAGCTCCGGCAGATGGTACCGGGGTGGCCAATTAAAATAACAGAATTCATATTTCACTGATGGTAGAGATATTAAAACGTGGTCGAATCATCAAAGTTTTTGTCATTGGAGCATACGGCGTATCCCTGGCGTGCCGACGTGTAGCACAAAAGATAGAGATAGATGAAAAGCTGAAAAGGAAGATAAATAAAATAGAAAAGAAAATTGATGCCCATGTAAAAAGTCCTTTTTACATGGATTAAGGAATTTAGGGATTAAGGAATTGCGAATTATTTAAAGACATTATGAATGCGTAAAATTGAATAATTCAGCCCCGCCTGCCGGCCGGCG
>JAUVVL010000366.1 GCA_030604635.1 Desulfobacteraceae bacterium | reverse complement strand
CGTTAATTTTTATCCAGTGAAACCATGTACTTTCTTTTGTTTCACCTGGATCCGGTAGGAACAGAGTTTACCAGGTTAAATTCACTTGTGACAGCGTAGCGCATTTAACAAAGGCGTAGCGAATTTAACCGGGGTAAAATCCCGTAAAACTTGCAGGGGCGAAGCTTCATGCGAAGCCTTGTCCTGTCCAAATAATGAATATCAGTCTCCTCATCAACTTTGGCCCCACGGGCGTCGAAGTAAAACGAAAATATAGAAAACCTTTAAAGCCAAAATAGACCATTTCCGGCTATGCCGGATTTCGCTTTGACAGTTTCTTCCCCGCCCGCCTCGCCTGAGCGGCTTCAGGCTCGCGATGGCGGGCAGGCGGAAACTGTCAAAATAATATAATAAAATAAATTATCCTGTAAAATCCCGTAAATCCTGTCCAGATAAAATAAACCAATATTCCAATTGATGTCCCCAAAGTGCCAAGTTGATTTGCTCTGGAAGCAGACAAAAAAAGATTGCTGAGGCGCGGGCTTTGTTGGCGTATTTGGCAGTAGAAGAGACAGGGCATTCAGCCGCGGAGGTTGCAAGATTTCTGGGAATCAGTCGCATGGGTGTTCAGAAAGCAGTCATAAGAGGTAAGAAGTTACGTGCCAAGTTCTCCTTTCTGCGAGAGGAAGATGAATAAACTTACAAAACTGCCAACGTCCCTCCCCCCGCGTCCCTCCCCCCGCGACCCCCTGCAAGGCTTCGGAAGACCGGAAGAAAATGTTTGACAATCCGGTAATTATAAGCCAATATTTGGTATAAATTCAAAAGGTAAGATGTCTCTATTGCGGAGGTATTCAATGGCGATTACAGTCAAAAGTAAAATAGAAAAAGGGTGGATTCGTCTCCCGAAGAAAGTGCGTCTCAAAGACGGGACACGGGTTATTGTAAGGATCGAGCCTATACTAAAGACCAAAGAAAAGCTGAAGATCATTGCAGAGTTATCTGGGGCTTGGTCTGATGACCCAACCATCAAGCCCATTTTTAGGGAGTTAGAGCAGGAACGGCATCACAATATTGGCCGAGAGGTTAGTTTCGAATGATCCTATTAGATACCAATGTGGTAATAGCATTTTTTAATGGGAATCAAACAGTATTAAAAAGGATACAGGCAGAGATCAACAGAATCAGCTTGAGTACTTTAGTGGTGTCAGAGTTGGATTATGGGGCAAAGGCATCTCAGAAGGCCAAAGAAAATCTGAAAAAGCTGTATAAATTCGTAGATATTGTTCAGATAGTTCCTTTTGATCTTGAATGCGCTAAGATTTTTGGAACCGTAAAAAGCAAACTTCGAAAGCTGGGTAAGCCCACGGGTGAGATGGATGCGCTGATTGCAGCCACTGCAATGGCTCACAAGGCTTTTCTGGTTACAGGCAACAGGAAGCATTTCGAAAATATTGAGGGTTTGAAAGTTGAAATTTGGCCAACCGGGTGACACTGTCCGTATATAATCTAAACGCTCCAAATGAACTTTCGTTACGAGCCGAGTAGCAAACTCACATGGCAAGGGGTGTATGTGAGCGGGCACTTAAGCTTTAGCATACAAGCTTTGACACCGATTCCACATCAGATGAACCAGACAGACCAACTCCGTTGGACTTTAGTTTCTGTGCTTATCATTGTTCCGGTTGGCTTCTACTGCAAGTTTTACAATGGACCTGCCGAAAACTGGGTCAATAATTCTCTTGGAGGGGTATTTTATGTAATATTCTGGTGTCTCGTGGTTTTTTTGTTCTTGGGCAATACTAAACCATGGAAAATTGTTATTGTTGTATTGATAATCACGTGTTTTCTGGAATTTCTTCAGTTGTGGCATCATCAATCTTTGGAATTCATCCGAAGTTATTTTGTCGGAAGAACTATCCTGGGCACTTCCTTCACCTGGTATGATTTTCCGTATTATTTTGTTGGATGTGGAATAGGATGGTTTTGGATGACATGTTTGCAAAAACTGGAGAAAAATGTATAAATCAAAGGACTCCATCAGTAGAAACTTATATTTTTAGGGGCGTCCCTTATGTTGTGTGTTTTCCTATCTTGTTGAAATTACATGATTATATCGGCATTCTGGCTTTATGGCGATATGTGGTATATATTCAAGCAGTTATTCATTTTTCAGCCATTTTTATAATTTCACTGGCAACATAAAAAACTTCAGGTATGCGCACTTCTCATTATCCGGCCTGGACTTGTTTTTCCCCTTAAAGACTGTCGAGCCAGTTTAACGTTTTCTCTTTATTCTCCCAATCAATCAACTCGTTTATTTTTGGATCGTTGTTTAAATTTGATTGAGTATACTCTATAAACCGCTTTTGAACATCTCTTCTTTTCGGTAAATCAAGATGCAAATAAACCATAGTCGATCCAAGTTTCTCATGACCTAAATGGTTTTTTATCTCAGTTAATGATGCCCCTGACATCAACATGTTCACAGCACAAGAGTGCCTGAAGCTGTGCACCG
>JAUVVL010000210.1 GCA_030604635.1 Desulfobacteraceae bacterium | reverse complement strand
TTTATTTCGACCTTGAAAACCTGGTCCTTTGGGCCTCCGGCTCGTAGAGCCTACGCCTCGGAGAGCCAGGTCAGAGTTAACCGGCTCTGCCAGAAGAGACGGTGCAAAAGTTTGAAGTGAACTAAAGTTAAGAGCATATAGGCATTGGCGGGCAGGTCACTTCGTTCGACCAGAGGCCGTTCGGCTTTGAGGCTCGCGACAAGCTCTCGACAGGTTAGTCACTTCACACTTATCGATTCTGTGATAAATAGCCCCTTTCATGGGCAAACCAAAGCATGGTCCTATGGACCAGGATTCTTTACATGGCGTTTTGTTTATTTGGTTTATAGTTATTGATGGCCTCGTAAAAAGTCAAAACTTGCTGAATTATTCAATTTTACGCATTCATAATGTCTTTAAATAATTCCCAATTCCTTAATCCCTAAATTCCTTAATCCATGTAAAAAGGACTTTTTACATGGGCATCAGTTATTGACATAGAGTATAAAAGCAGTATAAAGATTTTACAAGTTTAATAGGGGGTGAGGTTCTATATGAATGTAATAAAAAAGATTAAAATACTATTAAAGGAAGCAGAAATTTTTCATTCCCAGGGGTTATTCGATGAGGCAATGGGGAAATATAATAAAGCAATAGAACTGATCCGGAGCGACGAGCAACTTAAGAGCAGAAAAAACCTGATTGATGGCATCTCAAAAAAAATTCAATCCCTGAAAAAGGATATAAACAAGGTCCATGAAGCACCGAAAAAACCTGAAGTCTCGACCAAGGTTCAGGATCTGATCAAAAAAATGTTCTTGTTCTCAGCAGACAGGGACGAAGATACAATGGCACTTGAAGGTGCTATAGCCCTGGCCAAGTTTGGTCAGTATAATAACGCATTAAAAGAATTTAATGAATTGCTAAAGAAAGATTCACTCCGTGTTGTTGCCGCCAAGAATATCCTGAGGTGTCATATGGCCCTTGCTTCAGCAGATGACGCTATTGCACAGTATGAGCAATGGCTTTCCGGCGATATTCTTAATCATAACCAGTTGGATAAAATACGTGTTTTTTTTGAGGACATTCTTAAAAAAGAGGGAATTGATAAAACACTACCACAGGCAGAAGCTCCTGTAGATGATCTGGAGCTTCTGATTCAGGAGCCTGTGATTGAAGAGCTTCTGATTCAGGAGCCTGTGATTGAAGAGCCTCTGATTCAGGAGCCCGTGATTGATGAACTTGTGATTCAGGAGCTTGTGATTGAGGTTGAAGAGTCTCAGGAAGATGAGGTTATTGATATCAACTCCATTGGAATAACCATTGACAGTGGTTCTCAAATGGGAGAGATAGTCGAGCTTGACGTTAGTTTCCAGTCCAGAAATGTGATCAGCCTGTTAATTTCGCAAAGGAATAAACATTTAATCGAAGATTTGGAGGTCGGCGACACGCTTAATGATGTTCAATTTTATTCTCCCATCGCCATGTTTACCGGTGCCTGTGTTGTCTCCGCAATATCAGAAATTAAATCAGGCCCACGGCAGGGAGATTACAGTCTGGACTTGAAGGTTCAAAGCGATTGACCCGAATTTCTCCTGGAGAATTTATCTGGCTTCATCCCTGATGTCTTGCAAATGAGTCCCGCTTCAAGCGGGATGAGAATTCCGGGTTAAGTAACCGTGATAAGAAAGGTCTTGAAAAACTCAGTTAATATCTGTAAATACACATTTTGTGTTATATTGGACTGGTTGAATAGTTTTGACCGGTCAGCTCCCCGCAAGCCCCGCCTTTTAAGGCGGGGTCGAGGGGAGCTATATGAAATTGAAAAAATCCTTACCGGGCTGCGAAGCACTGCCGGGAGGCAGAACCCCCGCCCTTTAGGGCGGGGAGCTTCACTTGGACTGATTTTTATGGCTATTCTAAATTTAAAAGAACGGGAAATAGAATGTAAAATTGTATATTATGGACCAGGCAGATGTGGCAAAACAACTAATCTGGAGCATATTTACAAACAATATAAGAAACAGACTAGCGGTGAAATGGTCTCGGTTGACACCGAGGGTGACCGAACCCTGTTTTTTGATTTTCTTCCCATGGGTCTTGGTAAAGTAAAAGGCTGTGATGTCAGAGTCCAATTATATACTGTTCCCGGTCAGGTTCAATACAGTTCCACCAGAAAACTGGTTTTAAGGGGTGTTGACGGGGTTGTTTTTGTTGCCGATTCACTGGTAGAAAGACGCGAAAAAAACATGCTGTCATTGAAGGACTTGCAGCAGAATTTACAAGAGTATGGCCTCAACATTGTTAAGATTCCGCTTGTTATTCAGCACAACAAAAGAGACCTTGCCGAGCAGGGCATTTTTTTGATGTCAATCGACCAGATGGAAAGGGATTTAAACAGACAGCTCAAGGTGCCTTCTTTTCCGGCCAGTGCTGTTACAGGTCAAGGTGTTGGCGCAACTTTAAAGGAATGTTTGAAGTTAACATTATTATCATTTAAAAAAGAATTGCAATTTGGACGGTAAATACCATGAGTAATTCCGTTCTTGCAGGCAGTCTTAAGTTTCTGAGTCTGGGGGATGTTATGCAGCTCCTTGGCTCAAACGCCAGTACCGGTGTTTTGCGCATAATAGGCAAATACTCACAGGAGTCGGGTTTAATATATTTCATCAAAGGCAATCCGGTTAATGCCTCAGCAGGATCATTGGCCGGTATTGATGCTGTTAACTTGCTTTTTGGATGGGTTGACGGTGAATTTGAATTCAGTGAGGAAAATGTCACCAGTGAAAATATCATCAAAAAGAGCCGTATGGAAATTATTCTTGACGGTTTAAGCATGCTGGATGACGGTCATATCGAAAAATTGGGTGCGGTATCATTTGAAAAAGATTCATCGGAATTGCCCGTTATCAGGGGGCCGCTTGTCGATTACACGTACGTGCTTGATGAGGAAGAGGTCTATAAAGGCAGCACGATTGTTAAAGAAGGTAAACATGGCACCTGGTTCTGGGTCGTGATGGGAGGTATGGCGGAAATTATTAAAGAAACCCCCGAGGGACCTTTACGAATGCTCAGAATCGGTGAGGGGGCATTTATCGGGAGTATCGCTTCACTTTTATTTGAGAGCGGTGTTCGCGGTGCCACGGCTGTTGCAATAGATAATGTTCAGCTGGGCGTGCTCGACTCACAGCGCCTTGCAAATGAATTTTCGAGTATGTCCGATCAATTCAAAAATTTTGTAGTCAGCCTTGACAGAAGATTAAAAGAGGTTACCGACAGGGCGGTTGACATAAAATTACAAAAGGTCATGCTAGAAAAATTTATTAAAGGCAAAAAACGGTTAATTAAACAAGGTGACAGCGATGAAAGAATATTCACAATCGCAGAAGGTGAGTCTTATATTGTCCGGCACACGAAAAGTGGTTATGTACCGCTGGCGAATCTTTATAAAGGAGATTTCTTCGGCCGGGTTCCATTTCTCGATATAGGGCATGAACCGTTTTCTGCCTCGGTATTCGGATCAGAGAACCTCAAGGTAAGCAAGATGGACACCGACAGTCTGCAACAAGAATATAAACAGCTTTCCCCCACATTTAAAAATATTATCGAACACCTTGCGACCTGTGTATCTGTAACCACCATGTTGGCATGTGACTATAAGAAGAAAACCAGCAAGAAAAAACCGGGGAAATCTTAATATTACATTAAGTCTTTATGGGGTGAAAACCATGACAGCAATAGATAAAAGACAGCATCCAAGAATCGACTCCCTCAATCTTATATCGTATGTTTGTATTGATGAAACCGATACAGGTGTAGTGCAGGGAATGGGAAGGACTTTAAATGTCAGCGAAGGCGGAATCCTTCTGGAAACGCATATTCAAATGGATTCCAAACATACCTTGTCTCTGACAATAGGCCTGGAAGAAGATCTGGTCGATATCAAAGGAGAAGTTGTTCATTCCAAACCCGGCAAAGACGATAATTTTGAAACCGGAATTCATTTCTTTGAAATAGATGAAGAAGCGTTACGGGTTTTAAAAAAATACATCAAAGCATTTAAGGAACAATTTAGTTCCACCCCATAAGCTCGAAAAATGGTAACATTTTAGCCCTTTGAAAACATTATCGCATTCAGATAATCCGGTTTTAAACCGTGTCAACCACGCCAAAGGCGGATAAAACTCGTGCATAAGTGAGCGTAAAGAAAGAACGGGTGCAATCCTGTATATAAAAGCCGATTAAAATGCGCATATTATTTAACTCACAGGTAAAATTTGCTATTTTGCTGTTCTTTCTTAACGCTCACTAATACACTCAGACAGTGACCCGCTTAAAAACCGGATCACCTGAATGCTTGTGGAAAACGTTTTTCAAAAAGCTAAATTAATACAAGCTATCTTATTTTCCAATATAAAGGCGCTGTATTTATGAAACCAAGGATTCTAATAAAAATTGGTGGTCGAGCCTTCGAAGGTGAAGACGGCTTTAAGGACCTTGCCCAGGCGATTAGATATAGTCAAAATGTTGAAATTATAATAGTGCATGGGGGGGGGGCTGAAATTTCTCAGGCTCTCAAAGACGCCAATCGTGAATCCGTTTTTCTTGATGGCATTCGGGTCACCCATGCCGAAGATATGAAAATAGTCGAAAATGTTCTTTCCGGAACCATCAATCAACGCATTGCTTCGTGGTTAAATCAAAACGGTGTACCCTGCAGCCGCATGTCAGGAAAAACCAAGCGGCTGTTTATCGTCGAGCCGCTAAGACGCCATGGCCATGACCTTGGATTTGTGGGTAAGATTAGACAGGTAAACCCCGATGTTGTCCTGGATGCGCTCAAAACTGGACTCGTGCCGGTCGTCTCACCTATTTCAGGTAATGAAAGCGGAGAAAGTTACAACGTCAATGCCGACAGTGCGGCCGCCACTTTAGCCGCCAGCGCACAGTGTACCGATCTTGTCTTTATAACGAATGTACCTGGTGTTTTAGTGGAAGGACAAATTTGTCTTTCCCTTACCGTTCAAAAAGCCAAAGCACTTATCGCGGATGGAACGATCAAAGATGGAATGGTAGCCAAAATGGAATCTGCATTTGAGGCACTCGACAACAAAGTACCTCGCGTTCATATTATCCAGTGGCAGGGACATCGCACACTTCAAAATATTATCACAGGAGATTGCACTACTGGAACAACCATTCATAGATAAGGCCTTGAAGCTTAACTGTAAATATGAAGGATGTCCCGTATTTCTTTCGTATTTCTTGAAAACGTCCCGTGCACCGGTTATTTTTTGCCTCGGGCTGAAGATCAAAGATAGGAGCGGACATGAAGTCGCAGAAACAAAACGGGCTCGGGTCCCACGTTCCATTTCCACGCGTGCTGGAATTTTTGCGCTCAGTTATCTTCGCTGCACTCTGGCGTTAAACACCGCAAAAACATTTATGATGATAGAGCGTTGCAAAAAAAGGAGGTGCTTTAATGGGTTGTGAAACCTGTATGACCAAAGAAGATGTTATAAAAATCGTCAATGAAAAAAATGTCAGTTTTATTCAGTTCTGGTTTACGGATGTTCTGGGCATGCTGAAGAGCTTTGCGGTAATGCCAAGTGAGCTTGAGATGGGCATGGCTGAAGGAATGGGCTTTGATGGTTCTTCAATTGAAGGTTTTGCACGTATTGAAGAAAGCGACATGGTCGCCCTGCCGGATCCTGCCACCTTCCAACTGCTGCCATGGCGTCCGGGCGAAAGACCTGTGGCCCGGATGTTCTGCGATATCGTCAACCCGGACCATACACCATATGAAGGAGATCCGCGATATGTGCTCAAAAGGCTTTTGAAGAGAATAGGAGAAAAGGGATATACCTTTTACGTTGGTCCTGAACTCGAATATTTTTATTTCAAATCTAACAAAAAACCCGAACCTATTGATACAGCCGGATATTTCGACAGCCTTCCTCTGGATATGGCGTCCGACTTGAGACGGGAAACTATTTTTGCCCTACAGGCCATGGGAATTGATGTGGAATACAGCCATCATGAGGTGGCGCCGAGCCAGCATGAGATCGACCTGCGATATGATAATGCCCTCAGCATGTCTGACAAGACCATGACCTATCGGATTGCGGTCAAGGAAATCGCCC
>JAUVVL010000160.1 GCA_030604635.1 Desulfobacteraceae bacterium | reverse complement strand
GTAAAAACATCATGAACTCAAACTTTACAGAAATTGGGGCCGCGTGTTTTCGTAACCCGTCATCCAAATATGGAACCTATTGGACCCTTGTGCTCGCATCTCCCTTATAGTGGTTTTTGGGGCAGCCATGAATATATGCGTTTATAGATAATTTCCAAAGGAGATAGGGGTGTTGTTGACGGATGATCTGGAAGATAAATATCTTCAGATCGATACTTATGGCTCTGCAACTAGAAAAATACCTGGCAAGAAAAGCCAATCCATTCGTTTCAGCCCTGAAGCAATAGACCAATTGAAGGAAATTCTTAAACGGGATTTCTAAATTAAAAGCTGTTTTAGGATGTATAATAAAATTCAGATGTATTTAGAGACGTAAATGGGAATATCCTTTTTTGTTTTGCTTGACATTCCAAATCACTGCGATAAATTAAATCTTATAGCGACATTTTAACCATTCATCAGTTTTCAGGACCGTATGATGCTATAATTTCCTTCAACCGAGCAAGGGGGGGTAAACTATGGATAAAATTCTGAGAATTAACATGGGAAATGAAGGTGGGCCTCAGGCCAGTGAAGAACCAATGGGTGATTATGCTGGGTTGGGCGGCCGCGGCATGACATCGGCAATTATTGCCAAAGAGGTGCCGCCACTGTGTCACCCGCTTGGAAAAGACAACAAGCTGGTCATTGCTCCCGGCATACTCAGCGGAAGCCATGCAGCTCAGTCAGGACGCGCCTCTGTGGGTTGTAAGAGTCCTCTTACCGGCGGTATCAAGGAAGCCAATGTCGGCGGCCAGGGTGCTCAGGTCCTCGCCCGGTTGGGCTATGCCGCTGTTGTCCTCGAGGGTAAACCCAAAGACGACAACCTTTACAAAGTTGTCATCAACAAAGACGGCGTAGAAATAATCCCCGACAACAGCTTGAAAATGTTGGGCAATTACGATCTTATTGACAACATTAAAGCAGAATACGGCGACAAGGTCGCCTGTATCTCCATTGGGCCTGCAGGCGAGATGAAAATGGCCGCCGCTTCGGTAGCCTTTACAGACATGGAACAGAGACCGACCCGTCATGCGGGTCGCGGCGGTGTCGGCGCTGTGATGGGAGCCAAAGGTGTTAAGGTCATTGTGCTGGATGATACCGGAATGGAGACACGGTCTCCCAAGGACCCGGAAAAATTTAAAGCGGCAAACAAGGTGTTTACACAGGGCCTGAAAAAGCATCCAATCACGGGCGAAGGGCTCCCTTCATTTGGGACCAACATATTGACCAATATAGTTAATGAAGCCGGCGCACTGCCGACCCGCAACTTTCAAAGCGGCCGGTTTGACGGCGCCGGCAATGTTAGCGGTGAAACCCAGTCGGAAATCATGAAGTCCCGCGGCGGTATGGTTGCCCACGGCTGCCACAAAGGCTGCGTAATTCGATGCTCAGGTATCTATATGGATAAGGACGGCAACTACCTGACCAAACGAACTGAATATGAGACGGTATGGGCCCACGGCCCTAATTGCGGCATCGACGATATGGATACCATTGCCATGCTTGACCGCCTGGATGATGATTACGGTCTCGATACCATTGAAATGGGAGCCACTATCGGAGTGGCCATGGAAGCGGGGCTTGCCAAGTTCGGAGACGGAGAAGGGGCCATCAACCTTTTGAAGGAAGTTGGCAAAGGCACACCTCTGGGACGTATTATAGGCAACGGGGCTGCCGTAACCGGTAAGGTTTTTGGGGTGGAAAGGGTTCCTGTGGTTAAAGGCCAGTCCCTTCCAGCCTACGATCCACGATCGGTCCAAGGAATCGGCGTGACATACGCCACCAGCACCATGGGGGCCGACCACACAGCCGGTTATGCGGTCACTGCAAATGTTCTGAACGTCGGGGGCAGTGTGGATCCATTAAAACCTGAGGGTCAGGTAGAGCTTTCCAGAAATCTCCAGATCGCCACGGCCGCCATTGATTCTACCGGAATGTGTCTGTTTATTGCTTTTGCGATTCTGGATCAGGAGGATACGTTCAATGCCATGGTCGACATGATCGGCGCATTTACAGGACAGGATATGACAGCGGACGACGTAGCCGCACTGGGGAAAAAGATACTTGAATACGAAAGAGACTTCAATACCCGTGCAGGCTTTACAAAAAAGCACGACCGGCTGCCGGATTTCTTCAAGACCGAGCCGCTTTCGCCCCATAATGTTACCTTTGAGGTCAAGGACGAAGATCTCGATCAAGTATTTAACTGGTAAAAAGAAGCTTTTGATTTTTAAATCCATGGGGAGGCCCGCAAAGGGTCTCCCCATTTTTTCCATCTGATATAAAACCATCAATAAATTATGTCATCACCACCGAATAAAAACCGCACTGCAACCTTATGTCTGACCGTTAAAGAGGACGCAATTTCGACATTTTTGCCACTGCTTGCTCAAGGGTTTACCGTAAAGACCAGGGTAGGATGCAGTGTCCAGGAAATGCTGTGCAGTCAATTCGGCCTGGATGCCGACTATTTTGAACACCGTCTTCAAACCATCTTTCTGGACGGAAAAGCTGTGGATAATGTCAAAGCCGCTGTGGTCCGCCATGGCTCCACGCTGGCCCTTTCTGCCGCCATGCCCGGACTGATCGGGGCGACCTTTCGCCGCGGCGGCGTTTATGCCTCAATGCGTCGTGAGATTACCCATAAAAATACCGCAACAAAGGAAACTGTTAAAGAAGGCACGGTCATGCTCAAGCTCTTCAATCTGGTGGCCGGGGATATAGGCCCCAGGTTACTAAAACAGGGTATATGGATCAAGGGGAAAAATCTTCAGGTTTTTTTCCGTAAAGCACCGGATCATTTCTGGGCAGGATGCCGAGCTGCTGAAATCAACGGCAGGCATCTTGAAGTAGACAAGCTTTCCAGTCTTGATTGGGGACAGCAGCAGGTCTTTTTGAAACTCAGGATAAAATAGATTCGTTAGAATGTGTTTTTTTCCTATCGAGCAATCGAAAAAATGAGGACATATATTTCCATTAACCTATTTGCAACACTGAGCAAATATACGCCGTCTTCCGCAGACAAATATCCGATTGAACCAGGAACAACAGTCCAAAACCTGCTCCAAGAACTGGGTGTTCCGGAAACGGACGCAAAGCTTATTTTTATCAACGGCATCAAAAGTAATTTGACATCGCCCCTGCAAGGTGGTGAGAGGGTTGGAATATTCCCTCCAATAGGAGGAGGATAAGACTTTGAGGAAACGTGTCATTAGATTATAAGTTTCTCTGAAAAATATAGAAAGTTGTGGTGTATTTTGTGCCAAGAAAAAATTCGCTGTCATTGCGGCGTACGCTAAGTACGCACCCTTCGGGTACCGCGTTAGCTGTATGACACAAAATTTGCGTGCCTTGAATTTGGTCCCGCCCAGGCGGGATTACTTTGCCATCGCAATTTTGACTTTTTACGAAATCGTCAATGTTGATGGACAAAATCAATGGAGTTAAGATATGAAAATACAAAAATATTCAGATATTCAACCGACTTACTTTGATAGCGATATTGCAAAAGGTGTTGCTGGTCGTGTGTTAATAGGTAAAGACGATGGAGCGGATAACTTTTGCATGCGCGTTTTTGAATTGTCCAAGGGTGGATATACCCCACGACATTCTCATGATTGGGAACATGAAATATTTATCTATTCGGGAAAGGGAGCGGTATTTAACAATGGCAAATGGTTAAACGTTGAATCGGGTTATTCGATTTTTATCCCCCGTGATGAAGAGCACCAGTTAAAAAATATAAGTGATGAGCCATTTCTATTTGTTTGTCTTATCCCTTCTGGTGTCTCGGAGCTGTAATGATTGGGAAGGGATTTTGAAATTAGAAAGAACTATCCACGCTTTTGCATCGAATTTTAGAGATGAGTCATTACATAAATGAGCAGCTTCTTTTTGGGAGACAAAGATCACTTCTATATCCTCAGATCCTTCATTATCATCCTTTGAAGGTTCACCATCACATTCCACATAGACAATTGAAACTGATTCATCAGTCATTCCCGCAGAAGAAAATATCGGGGGACCTACTTTTATGAAACCGGTTAGCTCTAAACCCGTCTCTTCGCTTAATTCACGACGAGCTGCTTCTTGAATCGTTTCCCCTTCATCAATAAGTCCTGCCGGGAAACCATATTCATAATCTGCTAATGGCACCCTGTATTCTTTGATAATGACCATCTTCTCTTTAGATTTATGAAATGGGACAATGACCACTGCATCTGGTTTGGCAAAACTACCTGTCACACATTTTGGTTCTTTTGCTCTCGAAGCAACTTGCCAAATCTTATTATCGCCATTTTTATCAATATATGACACATTAAACATATTTAACCATTTGAGGTTTGTAAGTTTCTTGGAATCTATAATTTTCATTTTTTATCCTGATACGATATTGAAAATAAAATTGGTTCAGGTAGGTCTATAACATATTTAATTTCTTGACACAATCAACATATAAAAGTATTTTTACTGTAATGGTATAATCCAACATCCAACATATTATTAAAGGAGCAACCCGCCATGGCACTTACGAAAGCTCAAATCACCGAAGAAGTCAGAACCAGAAACGGATTCACACTCAAAAAATCCACCAAAACAGTCGAAGCTATTTTGGAAATCATTAAACAGACTCTTGAGTCCGGCGAAGATGTCCTAATCAGTGGTTTCGGTAAATTTTGTGTCAAGGACAAAAAGGAACGGCGTGGAAGGAACCCGGCAACCGGAGAGGATTTGATGTTAGCGCCCAGGAAGGTTGTTACTTTTAAGGGCTCGGGAAAGTTGCGGGAGATTGTTAATGGATTCAAATAGTTTTGTTGAATAGAGGTAATTTCTCAATAAATTCTGGAGTCTTTTATCATCTTATTCTCCATCACTTATTGAGAAGTTACGAATAGAGGGCAGATAAATGAAAATTTTTTTTGTAACTTTTTCTTTTAGCGAGGAAACAAGACAGATTCTATTTCAAGTATGCGAAAAGCATAATATCAAGCAAATAAAAGAAATCGTGGATATTTATAGACATAAACCAGATTTGTTTTTTGAAGAGAAAGGTTTTTCTAAAGAATGTTGGGAAGAAATATCAAATATTTTATCAGATCCGAACAACCCATACATACCAAAAGATTCTGTGATTTCTTTTCAAAAAGCCACGTTAATTGTTAAACGGAACAAACTAGTCGACGAATTAGCTGAGTTGAGTAATGAAATACAGCAAGTCAAATAGGCATTTACTAAGGCGAAAACTTTAACCACCCCAGTACGATCCATCGGACCTACCCCAGTACCATCTTCTGGAGCTACGGGGCAGGCGGGGCAGGCAGGAATCCATTGGAACGGACACCCATTACAAGAGAAGGATATGAGGCCCTGAAAAGGGATCTGGAATATCTTAAAAAGGTTGAACGCCCCAGGAATATCAAGGCAATTGAAGAAGCCCGCAGCCATGGGGATCTAACCGAAAACGCCGAGTATGAAGCTGCCAAAGATCGACAGGCATTTATTGAGGGCAGGTTAGGTGAGTTAGGATATAAGCTGGCCTGCGCTGATATCATTGATCCTCAAACACTTCCCAAGGATCGGGCTGTATTTGCCTCAATTGTCGTACTTGAAAATATAGATACAGGTGAGGTTGTTGAATATCAGCTGGTAGGTCCGGATGAATCTGATGTTGAGAAAGGTCGTATATCCGTATCTTCACCCCTTGGAAAAGCAATTGTCGGGAAAAAACCGGGTGATGAAATAACACTTGAGGCTCCTAGTGGGAAAAGGCATTATGAACTGGTTGAAATTCTGTGATCGATGTCGTTCTTACAAGAAAAATTGGGGCCGGATTCCGAAAAGTTTATGAGGAATTTCACTTCAATGGAAAAAGAAGACACCAAGAAATTTGATGAGGACTCAAAATACATCCCGGGTATATATAATTACTGTGATCGATGGTGTGAACGTTGCCAATTCACTTCTCGATGCCTAAGTTGCGCTCTTGTTGAGGAAAAATTTGGTGATCTTGAAGCTCATGATCTAAATAACAAAGAATTTTGGCAAAAGCTTGCCGAGACACTTCAAGAAGCATTGAGCATGTTGAAAGAAATTGCAGAGGAGCAAGGAATCAATCTCGATTCTTTTGATAGTGAAGAAGATGGACAATTAGAAAAACATGCTGATGAGAAAGCTGTAATTTCGTTAATATCTCATATGTCAAAGGCCTATATAAAAATGGTTGATAATTGGTTCACTTCCAATGAATATCTTTTAGAAAATAAGGTTTCTGAACATAATATTAAACCGAATCTTAAGTTAATACGGTCAGGGCCTATGGAAAATGGCATCACCATAGAGGAGGCTTTAGAGGTTATTAGATGGTATCAGTACCAGATCCATATTAAGATCTTGCGAGCAATAAAAAGTAAAAAAAGGGAAGAATCCCCTGGGTTAGATGATTTTCCAAGAGACTCGGACGGCTCTGCTAAAGTTGCATTACTTGGAATAGATCGCTCAATCAGTTCATGGGACGAATTGTTGAAGCATTTACCAGAGCAAAAAGAAGAAATTTTGAATCTGAATGCTCACCTTGATCAGCTTCGAGAGCGAGTCGAAAGTGAGTTCCCGAATGCACGAGCTTTCATTAGACCAGGGTTTGATGAAAAGATAGGGTGGCTAACATTTCATTCCACACCAAAGGATTGAAACCATATTTCCTGAATGCGACAATGTTTTCAAAGGGCTAAAATATTACGAAATGGTGTGTTTTGTGTCAGGTCTTGCACCGGTAAAAACATAAAGGTCTTATAATTAATGCAAAATAAGCGACAGCAATTCGGAAAAGAAAGCGAATTCATAGCCGTAAGACACCTTAAAAAAAACGGATACAAAATTCTGGAGCAGAATTACCGTAACAAGCTGGGCGAAATCGATATTATTGCAAAAGACAAGGGTACTCTGGTCTTTGTCGAGGTCAAAGCCAGAAGATCCGATCTTTTCGGAAATCCCAAATGGGCCTTAACCCCCAAAAAGCAGCGAAAAATCTCGATGGTGGCCCTCTACTATCTCAAAACCATAAAACAGAGTAATGTTAAAGCAAGGTTCGACGTTGTGTCCATCAGCTCGGCAGAAGATAAACCAAAAGTAGAGATAATAAAAAATGCCTTTGAGCTTGCCTACGGATGATCCGGAACATATCGATAAAACGTGTAATCTTTATGTAGTTGCCACTCCCATCGGAAACAGGGACGATATCACCATAAGAGCCCTCAATATCCTTGGCCAGGTCGATCTTGTGGCCGCAGAAGATACCAGACACACGGGCAGACTTCTGGCACATCACAATATCAAAGGTAATCTGATCTCCTATCATGAGCATAATGAAGTAGAACGTACGCCGGAGCTTATTCATCGGCTTAAAACAGGATCATCTGTTGCTCTGGTGTCTAATGCCGGGACACCATCTGTGTCTGACCCCGGCTACCGGCTTGTAAAAGAGGCCATTGCAAACAATATAAGGGTCATCCCCGTTCCAGGCGTATCTGCCGCCGTGACCGCCCTCAGCGCAGCAGGACTGCCAACCGATTCTTTTATTTTTGTTGGATTCCCCGCAAAAAAAAAGGCAAAGCGACTCAAGCAGCTCAAAGAACTCGCCAGTGAAAACAGAACCATCATATTTTATGAATCTCCAAAGCGCATTTTGACCTTTCTGGAGGAAATCATAAATGTTATGGGTGACAGGTATGGTGTCCTGTCCCGTGAGATGACCAAGCTGCACGAAGAATTTGTAAGGGGCTTTTTATCCGAAATTCATTACATCTTGAACGCACGTCCCGCAGTAAAAGGCGAATGCACCCTTCTTGTAATGGGATGTGAAGAAAACAAAGAAATTTCTTTAGAGACCGTCCGAAATGAAATTAAAAATGAGCTGAAAAAGACAGGAAGCAGGCTGTCCGACATTGCCAGAGCTGTCGCTAAAAAATACGGTCTTCCTAAAAACAAGGTGTATGATGAGGCCCTGAAGTTAAAGCGCACGGCACAGAGTTCAGAGCGCAACACGAAATAATATGGATACAAATCAAAATCGAGTTATTTATCCGGTAATTTTAGCTGTTCCTGATAAAGACCGGCGCCTTACCGGCAGGGAAATGGTTGTAAGCTTAAGCAATCATGCCAGAAGAGCGCTTGAAATATCGGCTCGAAAGAGCAGTGTTCATTTAAGCGATCTTTTAAAGGATGAAAACGGCGTCCCCATCCCGTTTGACGGAAATTACTGGTCTCTTACCCACAAACCCACCTATGTCGGCGGCGTGATTGCTTCAACACGCATAGGAATCGATATCGAAAAAATCCGGCGCTGCTCAAAGGGTCTTTTCAGAAAAACTGCCCATGACAGAGAATGGGCGCTATCAGACACGGATCCATTTAAACTTTTTTATCGCTACTGGACGTCAAAAGAGTCGGTGCTAAAGGCTTCCGGAACCGGTATCAGAGATCTTTCAAAATGCCGCATTGTGCGGATAATTGACGATTACAATCTTATCGCAAACTACGATGACAGAAAGTGGTTCATAGAACACTTTTTCTTCGACAATCACATTGCCTCTGTTGTCAAAAACGACTTTAATGTTGAATGGACACTTTGAACCCAAGGAACTGGGAAATAGTAAATTAACAAATTGCAAATGCAATTACTAAGAAGTTCAAAACCCAGCCGACATGATTTTTCTTTACAAAGCGTTGTGGTGATAACTACTGAAAAAGTGTGAAGTGTCTAAAGTAAGCTAAAGTTAAGGTATTTTGGCAATTTTTATTAGATTGACAGCGCGATAGCGCTTCCTCAACTTAGGCACTTCGTTCGACCTGAGGCTCTCGACAGGTTAGGTCACTTGTAACTTTAGTCACTCTTATAACGACTTTAAGGGACCTTTTATCAATATTATTTATGTCGGTTGCTTAATGTTCTCATTAG
>JAUVVL010000022.1 GCA_030604635.1 Desulfobacteraceae bacterium | reverse complement strand
CTCAATTTTGTTCAAGTTCAAGGAAGGCGAAAATTTTAACCACAGGAATACATGGAGTATTTTGAGGATTAAAATTTGAGCCTGACACAGAAATTGGGCAAAAGGGGGCGTTTTGCAAAGGTCTCGAGATGAGTTCCTTGAGCTTAATAACCGCAGGGTGGTATTGAAGGATGTGCCCTACCATCAATATTCTGCCTGTATCCTTCGCATTCCATAGCCGTTTCCAATTCTTGTAACATTGGTCTGAGGTGGTACAAGACCAATGGCAGGAATCAAAAGAGATTATTGACTATGGAGTAAGGGCTTATTTTCTGTTTACCAGATAGTAGCAACTTTTTTGGATTGTCTTAATTTCTTGTCAGCAGTAACCAGTTTGGCATTTTCGATGATTGAAGTTGCAGCGATGATTCTGTCAGCGGGGTCCTTGTTATTGTCCGAAAGCAAATCCGTGGAAAGCGCTGCTATCTCCGGCGTGATTCCCAGAAAAATGTATTCGTTGGATTCTAATATCAGTTTTATGAATTCCAGGTATTCGATATCTATACTGAGTCTTCCTTTGTGCATCAGCATTGCTATTTCCCACAGCGAGATTTCACAAAATATTATTCCATCCGAATTATTGGCCGCTGAAATGGCTTTTTCTGCTTTTTCGGATAGCATCTCTGGCTTCAAAGCATTCCAAATGATTATGTGGGTATCTACAACAATCATTTCATAGCCTCCCACATTTCATCAATTGGGGATAGGATATCACCAATAGTGGCATTCTTGCCCAGTTCTCGCAAAAATTCTCTTGACTTCTCCCTCTTATCTTCCACAGGGACAAGTCTCGCCATTTCATGACCGCGTGAAGTAATTGTAATAACCTGCCCTTTCTGAACCTTTTTTAGAAATATTGACAGATTTTCTCTCAGCGTACTGACACCTATTTTTTCCATATTTTTGTCACCCCCTCTTTTGTACCCTAATTGATCGTAAACAAAATGGGATTTTGTTCAAAATGTATATCTCACTTATAGATGAGTTATGAAAATGCATCCGAACATACAAAATGCATAATAAAATAAACATTTAAAATATTTTTCCCATTTTGTTTACGATCAATTAGGGTAACATTAACTGGCTGTAATCTCATTGCCGAATTTCACTTGAAAGGCTTTTGCAACAATATCTGATGCCTATTGCGGTTTACTGATATAATCAAAGTTGGACACCAGATCGAACTCATATGGGGAAGCTTCCTTTTTCCCGTAAACTTCTTTGAAAAAATCTCTCTGTTCTTTGTCGATTTTATCTAATTTGCTGTCAGCCTCCTGTTCCTTTACATTTAGAATTCTTGCCAGGCGCTTGATTCGATGTTTTCTTCCACCGATAAATCGAACAGCCAGAACCCGGTCACGTGGCAAAATCAAATGCGTCCTTCGTCCCACAAATATGGTGGGCTCTATAAAAGCAATCGACAAAACCGCCTGCGATAAATGCCTGGCATAGTCGCTCTTGATGAAAGACTTTTCGCCAAAAAGCAACGCCCCGAACTCACCCATTTTGCCCGGATAAAGCTCGTCAAAAAAGGCAACTGTTTTTCTCTCAGCTTTGCCTGGTGGGCGATTTTTTCCAGGATTTGCCTGTCAAAAACGCGATATCCGATTCTTTCCTCCAGAATATCTGCAATCTCCAGCACTCCTACACCAATTTTCCGGGAAAAGCAAACGGTCGGCGGCATATCAGGTTTAGGTTTCCTCTTTTTCGCTTCAAGTTGCCTTTTTTCCCATACTCGGAAGTAACTGTTAACAAATACAGCAGCATCCAGCCTTTTTTTTCATAAAATCCAGGTGCGTATTTAACTCCTCCAATATTTACTTTCATTACAATCACCTCATGACCGGTCTGCTCCCCGCTGCGAAGCACTGCCGGGAGGCAGAACCCCCGCCCTTTAGGGCGGGGAGCTTAACCTCCTTTAGAGGAAGAGATTAAGACGTTTTTTCTTTGACGGAAGTCTCTAATTTTAGCTTGTACTTTTCAATTTTGGAGTGTAAGGTAGGCCTGGAAAGACCAAGGAGTTTTGCCGCTTGAGAGCGATTTCCTCCGGTTAGATTGAGCACTTCACTGATGACGACGCTCGCAAAACGATCCATGCATGAATCAAATATGTTTTTCCCTGTTTTGGTTGTCAGTTCCTGGCGAACCAACTGCCTCAAAAATTGATCTCTGTTGTCATCATCGATTTCAATACAGGGGCTCTTCTCAGTGATGGTCTGGTCGATATCCTCAACCGAGAGCGGTGCACCCCGATTGAATATTAGCGAATTCTGGATGGTATTTGCAAGCTCTCGCACATTGCCGGGCCAGTGGTGGTTGGTTAGTAATGCTTTTGCCTCCTCTGTAATCCCTGGATTATCCATACCCGCTTCCTTTGTAAACCTGGCGAGGAAATATTTTGCCAGAAGTGGTATATCGTCGGATCGGTCGTGAAGTGGGGGAAGCCAGATGGTTACCACATTGAGACGATAATAAAGGTCTTCACGGAAGCGGCCGTCTGCAATCGCTGTTTCCAGATTCCGGTTGGTGGCGGCAATTACGCGTACATCCACTGGAATGGTCTGACGGCCACCTAGACGTTCAATGCTTTTTTCCTGGAGCAATCTTAATATTTTGGCCTGAAGGCTTATGGGCATGTCCCCGATTTCATCAAGAAAAATGGTTCCCCCATGGGCCTGTTCGATTTTACCTATGCGGCGATGGATGGCTCCGGTAAAGGCTCCTTTTTCATAACCGAACAACTCGCTTTCAAGCAGGGTTTCGGGGATTGCAACGCAGTTGATAACAAGGAAGGGTTTGCTTGTCCGAAGGCTGTGCTGATAGATCGCCCGAGCCACCAGTTCTTTTCCCGTACCGGAATCGCCTCTGATGAGAACCGTGGCATCGGTCGAGGCCACGCGTCCAATGGCCTTGTAGACTTCCTGCATCGGAGTGCTTTGTCCGATGATGGCTTCCCGGGCAGTTTTCTCAGGGGATACGTTCATATCCACCGGGGAGCGCATAAAACGGCCTGCTTCCAAGGCTTTCACGATCACGGATAGCATGTCGGGGATATCAAAGGGTTTAAGGATATAGTCGAAAGCGCCTATCTTAGTGGCTTCGATGGCGGTTTCAGTAGTGCCGTAGGCGGTCATTATAATTACAGGAAGCTTGGGCTCTATTTCGTGAATGGCCTGAAAAGTTTCCAGCCCGTTCATTCCCGGCAGGCGCATGTCTAAAATAACCAGGTCAGGAACCTTTTTTTGTATTATTTTAATGCCCGCTTCACCCGATGCAGCGCATAAAGAGCGATAGCCCTCTTCGGTCAAGAGCTTATCAAAGCTTTTTCGTAACTGGTCGTCATCGTCAATGATCAGAATGGTGTTCATGGTTCGACCCCTTAACCCAAATTTTTCAATTAATATAAAAGCTTCGCGAAAATTTTCATGAAATATCCTGGTTAACCGGAAGAGTGATAATGAATGTTGCTCCTTGTCCTTCCTTTGAGGTAACATCCAACCAGCCCTTGTGTTCTTTAATAATTCGGTCGGCAATACTCAATCCAAGGCCCGTGCCTTCTTCCTTGGTGGTGAAAAAGGGTTCAAACAGCTTGTTTTTGATCTCATCGGAAATTCCCGGACCATTGTCGGTCAGTCGGATCACCGCCACCCTGTTCAACACCTGCGCTTTATTTTCTTCTTCATGGATGACGATCGAACCGCCCTGTTCCATGGCCTCACAGGCATTTACCATGAGGTTGACAAAGACTTCCTTTAATTGCTCGGGATCGGCCTGGATCTCCGGGAGCGGATGCTTACGGATCACATTGACGTTTACATCGTATGATTTCAAACGGTGTTCCAATAATTGAATAGCCAGGTCAACCACCATGGATGGACTGACCTTCTGCATTTTGAGCTTGGGCGGTCGGGAGAACTCGAGAAAATTTTGAACAATGGTGTCGGTGTGACGTATTTCCTCAGAAATCACATCGAAATCCTCTTTCTGATAATCAGAAAGTTCGAGGGAGCGGCTTAACGAAAAGAGGCGCATCTTAACCGATGTGAGGGGATTGCGAATGCCGTGGGCCATTCCAGCAGCCAGTTTTCCCACCATGGCCATTTTTTCGGCCTGCAAAAGGTGTTCACGGCTACGTTCAAGTTCAATGTAAGTCTGACCGGCATCTTCGATCAATCCGTGCACGCTTCGGCTGAGCGCTTTGACTTCATCATCTGGTTTTTTAATAGTGCTTTCTCGATTTGCCATAAGAGCTAACTTGCGTAATGGAACCAAAATCTGGTTAGCTAAAACAAAGACCAAAAGGACGCTAAGGGAAAAAACCATCACCATAGCAATTCCGGCGATGAACCTTAGTTCTCTGGCCTGAACATGGCTTTTTTGCCGTGTCTGAATGATCCTTTTTTTATGAATATTTTTATATTTTTCACATGATTCGAGGATCGTAAAGTAATGATCGCGGACTTTATGATGCAACTGAAGACCGGCCTCACGCTCACCGGATTCATAGTGGGCGATAACACGGTCTTTGTCGGCGATGTAAAGCAGGTATTCTTGGTCGATCCGGTTGATGGCTTCTTTTTGCAGGTTGGTTTCGGCAAGGAAACGGGCTTCTTTGAGCCGCTCTTTGAAAATCTGGCGGTACTCTCCCAATTGTTTGAGCCAGTCGGGATCACCGTCCATAAAATAGTAGGATACAAATCCTTTTTGGTTTACAAGGGAGGTTTCGAGGGCTGCGGCCGATTGAAAGGCGGCAATGTCTCTTTCAATAATTGAAGCTAAAACCCCTTCTATCCGATATGTGTACCATACCGTGATCAGACCGCCCGACAGCGTAATAAAGACCAGGGCTGTCAGAATCGAGTAAATCCGGTTGCGAAGGCTCAATCGATACCATATCTTCATATTAATCGTCTCGAAGTTCTACAATTCCTGATATTAAATAGTATTAATCATCCGTGACATTATTTAAACCACCAGGGATATACCACTTCATTTCCACCCAATAAAATATTTAGTGCAATGTTACAGGCATCCCCATCAAAGGCCAGAGAACCAGGGCGGCAAAACCAACCACAAGCATCAGAATGATACTGGCCGGTATGCCGTATAAAAAGAACTCCCCGGTGGTAAACATCTTTGAATCGTAGGCAATCGCATTAGGTGCCGCCCCCACCAGCAACAGAAACGGCATGCCGGCGGTCACCAGCGAAGCGAACAGAATTAATTCGGGAGCTACCCCGAGGTAGGGGGCAATAACAAGGGCCACCGGAAGGGAGATGGCAATGGCCGCCACGTTCATAATGAAATTGGTCATTATCATAACGAAAAATGCAATGCCCAATACAAAGACGAACCAGTTGGATTTCTCGAACATCACCAGCCAGTTAACGGCAAGCCACCTGGCTGCTCCGGTGTCCCAGAGACAGAATCCGATACTCATGGCGCCGGCAAACAGCAGGATAATGTTCCACGGAATATCTTCGAGATCGTCAAGATCGAGAACACCGACGATAAAAAACAGGATGGTTGAGATCAGGATAATGGCCGTTTTATTAATCGGCTTAAGAATTGGAATAAAGGAGCGTAAGGACATGACCAGGATACACGCAAAGACAATAGTGGCGGCAACAATCTCATTGCGGCTGATGGGACCCAATTCGGAATTGAGAACTTTAGCTTTTTCTCTTAAACCGGGAATAACTTTCTTTTCGGGCTTGCAAAAGATCATAAAAAAGCCCCACAGCAGAAAAGTCATAAGCCAGCCAATCGGGAACATGTAATAGCTGAGCTGAAAAAAGGTAATGTTTTTGCCCACAATATCGTTAAAAAAGCCGATAGCCACGGCACCACGTGCCGCCCCCAAAAGGGTCACGATGCTGCCGGCACCGGCCACGTAAGCCATGCCAATAAAAAGCCCCTTGCCGAATTTGGTCGGTTTGTCTCCTTCGTCGTATAAGCTGTAAACGGCCAGCAAAAGTGGGTAAATTGTGGCTGCCACGGCTGTATGGGCCATGATATGCGTCAGGGCTGCGGTAACCACAAAACATCCCAGATATATCATACTGGTTTTTTCACCGACGATCACCAGCATTTTGTAAGCCAGCCGTTTTGTCAAACCTGTCTTGGTAAAGGCCAGTCCGATAACGATGGAAGCAAAGATGAACATTACCGAAGGGTCCATAAAGTCGTTAAAGGCCACCTTGGCCGTACGAATCAGGAAGAGGGCTTGGAGGACGCCTATTGCCAGGCTGGTTATGCCGATGGGCACGACTTCAAAGACCCACCAGGTGCCGGCAAGCAGAAAAATTGCAACAGCACCTTTGCCTTGCCTGGTTAAGGGGAAATGCTCGCCCATGGGATCGACGGCATCAGCCCAGGGGGGCGCATAATAAACTATTACAAAAAGAATGATCCCTATGAAGAGAAATAAAAATCGTTTCCACACGAAATTGCCCTTATCAGGAGCGCCAAAATCGTTTGTCATGTATCGTTCTCCTTTATTGCCAACGAAGATATCAATTCAAGTCGTTTATCAACAGCATTGGATCAGACATTTGCTGTTCATAGCTTACAGGCCTTGATCGCCTGGACAATTTCCATAAACACGTCGGTTTTTCTTAAGATTCCAATGATCTCTTTGCCCCTGGTTACGAGCAAAGACTGATGATGTCCCATAATCAGCTTGTTTATGGCTTCATTAAGGGAAGCATTTTCTTCGACGTATTCGTCTTCAGTGGGAGTATACATAAACTGGTTTACTTTTAGCTGGCCCGCCTTTCTGCAAATATCATCCATGGGTTTGTCCCAAAAGCGGAGTTGTTCAAGCATAGTCTTCTGAAACTGCGGACTTAAACCGAAACGGGATAATGATCTTGAAATACCCATTTGTTCATATTTCGGTTCTAATGCTCTCAATATATCCAGCTGACTGACCTTGCCGACAATATGATTTTTTTCGTTGTATACTAAAATCGCCCTGTGCCGATAACGGGTCTGGTCAAACTCTGCTTGAGCTTTTTCCAGGGCCAGAACGGCTTCATATAAAGTGGCCTCTTCTAAAACGGTAGCATATTCAGAAAGAGGGACAATCAAATCTTTTACAATCGTTGTTTTCACGAAAAACCTCCTCAATCACTGGATAAAAAAATAAATTCAATGGATGAACTATGTGGTTTTGCATATAACCTCAAAGCATCATTTGATGCGTGACGAAATAATTCTACCAGCCCCGTCTCTTGATAATATTTTCAATCTCCGCCTTGCGAATACGCTCTTCATGCTCAGTTTTAAGATTATAGGCCTTGTTGATTTTTTCCACCAGATCCTCTGTCTCGGTCGGTTTTACAAGATAATCGTAGGCCCCTAGTTTCATGCCATTTATACCCGTTTCAACCGTTGTATTGCCGGTGAGCATGATGACCTGGATGAGGGGCCTCATATTTTTGATTAATCTTAAGGTCTCAATACCGTCTTTCCCCGGCATCAGCACGTCCAGAACGATTACATCAAAGGCATGTTCCTGGATTAGCACCAATGCGTCATCCCCGCTGAGAGAAGATCTGACTTCAAAGTCCCGCACCTCTAAGCGCTGGGCCAGGGTTTCGACAAAGTCCTTTTCATCATCTACTAAAAGCACTTTGATTTTCATTATTGTTCTCCCATAAACCCATTTTATTTGTCATCATCCATAATTTTCTTGGCCGTATCAAATTCACCCGCTTCTGCAAAGGTGGCCGCTACCATAGTCTTTTCGATTTTAGTTTTATATTTATAGGCTTGCTTTATGGTTTGAACAAGTTTATTAATTCCTGTTGGCTTTTGGAAATACTCAAACGCACCCAAACGCCGGGACTCTTTTTCATCTTTCTCGGATCCGTGTCCGGTTAAAATAATGACTTGTACGTTAGAATAGGCCTTTTTAATTCGTCGCAGCACTTCCATGCCATCAATGCCCGGCATCTTGAGATCCAAAACTATTACATCCGTCACCTCGTCATTCACAATCTTGAGAGCCTCTTCGCCATTCAAAGCAACATCCGATTTGAGATCCCTCATCTCTATCCGCTCAGAAAGAGCTGTTACGAATTCTTCTTCATCATCCACCAAAAGAACCTTAATTTCTTCCATTTTTGCCTCCTTGGTTTAAAATGTTAAATTTGATGAATTTTCAGGCAGGAACCAATCTGGCTTTATCCTTCTTTTTTGGCTTTAACAAGAGGTTTTTTTTCTTTACCAAGAAATTCCCGGGCCATATCGGCTTCTCCGGCCTCCGCAAAGCTCGCTGCAACCATTATGTCCTGAAAGCGTTGAAGAGATGATTTTTTTGTCTTTTCATTTTCCTTTTTTTTCTGATGAGCTTCCCGAATTCGCCGGGCCAGGGACTCAAGATCGAAAGGCACAATGAAATCATCAAACGCGCCCAGTTTCATCCCTTCAATTGAGAGAGCAATCTGTTCGGAACGGTTGATGATTATGACCTCAATAAAAGGGCGTACCTTTTTAATCATCTTGAGAATATAAAGCCCCTCTTGATTCAAACCAATTAACCCCAGCAGCACCACATCAATATTTTTTCTCTTAAGGATTTTTTTTACCTTAATCCTCTGGTCGGTTTCATAAACATTCCATTGTTTAAGACGTAAGTGCCGGGATAAATTCTGGCGAAAGGAAATATCGGTCTCAATATTCAACAGATTTATTCCCATCGAACGACACACCTTTTTAGTGATCAAACCCTGACCAGTCCATAACTAATGCGAACCCCTTTGAGGCCTACAGTATTTAGAAAGGTTTCCAGGGATTGTTCGTTGCTTTTAACTGTATCCTTACCTAAAAATTCCAGGGCCATGTCATGGCATCCTGCTTCCGCATAAGTGATCGCGACAAATATTTTCTGTATGGCTTTTAAGAATTTAGGCACTTTACTTCGATCAGGTTTGATTGCTGCTATCTCCATTGCTGTGTCATGTTCAGCAGCTTCAGCAAAAGATACAGCTGCAAAAGTTTTTTCTATGTTTTCTATCCACTTTCTCATGGTACCCTCCTTTTGTTTTATAAGTGGTTTGAACCAACTATACAGCAATATGTGTGCCAAAATATTGACAAATAATGATTACAAGGAGTTAATAAGATTGACAGGGGTTTTGAAAGAGAGGCGTGGCACATTATGAATCATTTTGAATGATTCATAATGAAACGTTATAAAACATTTAGCTTGTTGGCAGGGTGGAAAAAGTTTCGTGAATAAGGGGATGAATTAATCTATCAAATTTTTTAGTCCTCGTTGCATTGTTCGTGAGAAATTTGGCTAACTTTACTCTTTTGATAGAAACAGCCAAATACCGGGGCCGGATGAATCCAATTCGACGGATCCTCCCAGCGACGCTACGATTCCTTCCAGTTCAGGCCATTGGTCGGATGTTAATATATGCCGTGCAAGGTCGGTCGGGCTTGAAATGTTTCCTTCACAAGCAACGTGTACGGCGTATTTTTCTCCTTTTTTGTGAGAGCGAATAAATATCTCTGAACCTGAAGGTATTACGTTCAGGCAGCTGTCAATACATGCAAATAATGCCATTTGCAACTGAACAGGAAAGGTCTCAATAATAACAGGTTGATCTGATCGCTGACGAGGATCGGTTTTCAATACAACATTTTTAAGTCTTGCAAATCGCTGGGACAGCGTGATCAGTTGTTCGACTATTTCATTAAGATCGATTTTGGCTATGGTTTCATCCGAGCTATGTGCAAATTTATTGAGCCGGTCGGTCAGTTCCACACCACGATCAATCTGGTCTTTTATTTTAGATAGAGAATTTTTAAATTTTTCCTGGTATGAAATTAAAGCTTCCGGTGAAAGGGACATGATATCTTCCATCAGACCGGATGATTCTCTGATGATGGCCAGAACGTTTTTCATTTCATGCGCAATTCCGGCAGTGATTTTTCCGAAAAAGGCAACTTTCTTTTCTTCAGATGCTTTCATGCTTTTCCCCTGAGCAGTCCTTTATCTTAATGAATTTATCAAGTGCTGACCGCCTCCAGCATTTTCTTTATCAATTCATCGATATTTATCGGTTTTACCAAGTAATCATAAGCCCCCAGGCGCATCCCTTCAATACCATCAGCTGTGGCCCCATGTCCTGTCAGAAGAATGACCGGGATTCGTGGAGTCCGGGTTTTAATTTGCTGAAGAACTTCAAGCCCACCTTGGCCCGGCATCATCACATCCAAAACCACCACTTGGGGAAGCTCTTTCTCAATCAGGCGCAGGGCACCCTCACCATCAGTGGCGGTCAAAACCTGAAATCCTCTTAAATGCAGTCTTTCCGCCAGGGTATCGACAAACTCTTCCTCATCATCCACAAGCAAAAGTTTTGGTTTAGTCATGGTAATTCCTCAATTAATTGTTGGTTTTTTTTTTCAAATACACCGTAAAAGTGGTTCCGTGCCCTTCATAGCTCTGAACCTTTAAATCTCCGCCCAGTTTTTTTACGATTCCATAAGTAATGGCGAGGCCCAAACCGGTGCCGTATCCTTTTTTGGTTGTAAAGAAGGGTTCGAAAATATGTCTTAACGTTTCTTCTGACATGCCGCAGCCATTGTCCTGGATCGAAACCCCAATAGTATCAAGATCTTCATCCCATGTGGTGATCGAAACATACCCTTCGGCTTCTACAGCAGAAAGAGCATTGGAAAGGACATTCATAAAAACCTGCTGGAGTTGGCCCGTATCCGAAGAGATTCGCGGAAGATCCTCTGCCAGTTGTAATCGGATATCTATGTTTCGATAGAGATATTCTTTTTCCAGAAAATCAAGTACCTCTTTCAGGAGTTCATTCACATCCAACACCTCAAATTTAACTTCCATCCGACGCGCAAACCCCAAAAGGCGATGGGTGATCGTCCTGCAACGTTCAACCGATTGAAGAATAACATCTGTCAGCTCCAGAAATTTTTCCTTTTCCAGAAATTGAGATTTATATGAAACAAGGTCTTTCATTAAGCCCGCTTTTTCGTTGATAATAGCCATGGGATTGTTTATTTCATGGGCCACACCGGCAGCCAGCCTTCCGATTGATGAAAGCTTCTGAGTGTGTTCCATTTCACGAAACGCGAATTCACGTCTTTCATCGGCCTCTTGAACGCGTTTTACAACGGTATCCGTAAGCTTGAAAACCACCAGAATGATCATTACGACACTTATGACAAAAAATAAAAACATTTTACTTCTAAGCGTATACCATGACTGTAAAATTTTGGAACGCGGTTTGACAAGGACCAGGGCATAATCTGATTTTGCAAATGGGGCGTAGGCCACCAGCATTTCACGGCCCTGTGGATCTACTTCTTCGACGACAATGGCCCCGTAATTTCCCGTGGGAAATGAAAGTGGACAATGATCTAATACTTTTCCATAGAACCTGGAAGGAGTCTGCAGAATCATTTCACGGTTGATTAAAAAGGCATCGCTATCGGGACTTATCCCCATGGAGGCAATAAGATCATCAAACTTACTTGTATCAATAGTGGCTCGTAGAATCCAGGATCGGCCCTCTTCTGCCCGTCGCAGTATGGCAATTGCGATATGGGGAAATTGTCTGTAGCCCATGAATACATCGCTGATATAAACCCCCTTTACCACCACTTCCTGGAACCAGTCCTGCTGTGAGTAGTTTTTGCCCAAAAGGTCATAGGGGCCGGTATAGCTCAACTGGATGCCTTTAGTGTCAATTAAGCCTAAATCGATTAAACAACAATATTCATTTAGTAATACGCGAAAAATACGACTCAGGGTCTTCTGGTCAGAGAGATCTTCAATAGAATATAAAGAGGCAATGGATCTCACGATAGCAAGGCGTTCTTCCATAAAGAGTTCGAAAGAGTGCTTTGTCTTACTTGTCAGTGTGCGTAGCGGGTTGACAATTTCATCTTTTATACTTCTCTCATATTCATATTGGTTGATGACCGCCATTATGGTAAGGGGGATTATGGTTATAAGGATCATCAAAATAATAATATTTCTGCGAAGGATGCGGTAGCGAGCCGGAGAGTTATCATCAGCATGTAAGAAGAAACCTTCGTCAAAACGTTCCTTCCAATTTTTTAAAGTCATTTTTCTTTTAACCCTTTTTATCGCAAAGAATGTCTCCAGATTTAAGTCTACCTTTATAAAAACGCTCCAGAACCGATTCCCAGGGACCGATTACAGAATCAAGAACCTTCACTCTTTTCCAGGTAAGATACTGGTAATATTCTTCTTCAATGCCGCTGCAAACCACAACATCAACCTCTTCAGCCATAACCAGAGAACAAAGTTGTTCGGCCGAAGCCTGGGGAAGCACTACGATCTTTTCTTCCCTGTTTTCATCAAGATCAGTAATCAGAACTTCGGTGGCCAGATCGAACCGGGGCGCAACATCATTGCCGTACAATGGTATAAGTATTTTATTTGCCATTAATGTACCGAGACCTTTGCAAAACGTCCCCTTTTACCCAATTTCTGCGTCAGACTCAGATTTTAATCCTCGAAATACTTAATGTATGCCTGCGGTTAAAATCTTCGTCTTCCTTGAACTTGAACAAAATTGAACATTTTTCAAAGGTCACGTACCATATTGTTTCGTTTTTGTACAGCCTCTTCATTGATCTATTCCATATTGTTTCATTTTTCTCCAGAGGGTGCTTCTTCCCCAGCCCAGAAGCGCTGCTGTCTTGCTTCGTCGTCCCCTGGTTTTTACCAGTGCATTCATAATCATTTTTCTTTCCAGGTCAGTCCAGGTCTGTTCCGTCTCATGCAATTTATGTTCATTCAGACCCGACTGAATCGGTGGCGAGACCTGTTCTTTTACCGTATAGGTTTCTTTAATCAACGGTCTCGTCTCGGTAAGATATGCCGGCAGGTGATGAGGTTGAATTTTCCCTTCCTGGCAGACATTGACGGCATATTCAATGACATTTCTCAGCTCCCTCACATTCCCGGGATATTGGTAGTCCATTAGAATCCTAAGAGCCTTTTTTGAGAATCCTTTGATGTTTTTTCTGAACCGGGATGTCAGGCTATTCAGAAAGTGATCAAGAAGCAGCCGGATGTCGCCTTCCCGCTCCCTTAACAGCGGAAGGTGAATGCGAACTACATTGAGCCGAAAGAGGAGGTCTTCTCTGAAACGCCCTTCACTAACCATTTGTTCTAGGTTGCGATGTGTGGCGGCAATTACCCTCACATTGGCCTGAAAACCTTTGTCGCTGCCCAAAGGATAGACCACCTGGTCATCTAAAAAAGTGAGCAATTTGACCTGCAGCGAAAAGGGGAGATCCCCGATTTCTGTCAGGTAAAGTGTGCCATTATGCGCCAGCCGAAATCGCCCGGGTTTATTTTCCACTGCACCGGTAAAGGCGCCCTTCTGATGTCCGAAAAGTTCCGACTCCAACAGGGTTTCGGGCAGCGCCCCACAATTAACCTTAACAAAGGGGCCTTTGGCCCTGCTTGAAGCCTGATGAATCGCTTCGGCCACCAGATCTTTACCTGTCCCGGTTTCACCGGTAACCAGGAGCGAGGAATCGCTTTGTGCAAGAACAGGGAGAATTTGAAAAATTTTCTCCATTTGCGGGCTTCTGCCTTTAAGTTGCGCGAAGCTGTATGCCTGGTTAATACTGGCACTAAGCTCACGGATGGGTCTTGTGTCTTCAACTGTTTCCAGAAAACCCTTCACTTTGCCGTTAGAGTCTTTTAGAGATGCCAAATTGATACGCACGGGAATCAACTTTCGATCCCGGTTGATAAGGTCACTTTCCACACACACCGGCTCGGATTCTTCATTCATGTGCATGGCCGGACAACGCTTTAAACATATCTTACTTCGCAGGATGTGATGACAGGGAATGCCTGAGGCTTCTTCCTTGGAAAAGCCGGTCAGGGCTTCAAGTGCTCGATTCAACATCACGATCCGGCGATTTGTATCGAGCACGACAATGCTAAGAGGGATTTCATCAATCAGAGGCTGTAAATCGATGGGAAAACTAAAAAGGCCTTTGATTTGTGATCGTTGTAATGTATCCAAGATGTTTTTTTATAAAGTTTATCTGACGTTAGAATTCCATTAGTATTTGAATCAATTTATTTAAACTCTGTTTGTCCATTAGTCAATTTATAAAGTTGTAGATTGATAAGGAGGCTATATATAAAATTAGTTCAGGTGCATTACACTGTCAAGTACTCTCATTGGCAGAAAAAATCTTTTCGATTGACAATAAATAAAAGGTCGTATATTTTTTTTTGTTTAATTAATACCTAAAATCTGCATAAACAATCTTGGAGGAGATTTAAATTAATAATATTTACAAGATGTTGAGAATATTAAATTCAGATATTATTTTCATAAAAATCAATGCTTAATTTTTTCAAGAAATTTTCAAGATTTTTTATGCAGGATTTAGGCAACAAAATATAGAAGAAAAAGTTATTAATAGCTTCGCGATTATAGATGAAGATGTTGAATTTTGTTATTAAGGAGGAAGAGATGGGGGAAAATGGTAAATTGTGGCTGATTTTTCTGGTTTGCTTGTTCTCAGTAACGTTATTGATATCTCCTGCTTTTGCGGATGCACCAGCTGAGGCTGCTTCAGGTGGTCATGCCTGGTGGTTCTGGCCGCTGGTCCTTTTAATCGTAACGTTTATCATGGGAATCGCTGCCGTTCTTGCCGGTGTGGGAGGAGGGGTCCTCTTTGTACCGATTATCAGCGGCTTTTTTCCGTTTCATCTGGACTTTGTTCGCGGCACCGGCCTGCTTGTGGCCTTATCCGGCGCACTGGCCGCCGGTCCGGGACTTCTCAAGTTGAACCTTGCAAGCCTGAGGCTGGCAATTCCCGTAGCCCTGATCGCTTCAACCTGTGCCATTGCCGGCGCCATAATCGGGCTTGCGCTGCCCACTAACATCGTTCAGATTTGCCTTGGAGCTACTATCCTTGGTATTTGTGCCCTCATGCTTGTCGCCAAAAAATCTGAATTTCCAGATGTGCCCAAAGCTGACAGGCTCTCTTCAGCCCTTAGGATCTGCGGCGTTTACCAGGAAGCCAGCACGGGCGAAATTATCGACTGGAAAATTCACCGGACACCGCTTGGTTTGGTGATGTTCGTCTTTATCGGTATTATGGCCGGTATGTTCGGATTGGGGGCCGGCTGGGCCAATGTTCCGGTGCTGAATCTTCTCATGGGAGCACCGCTTAAAATCAGTGTGGCAACCAGCAAATTTCTCCTTTCCATCACTGATACGTCTGCAGCCTGGATATATATGAATAAAGGCTGTGTAATCCCCATGATGGTAGTGCCCTCGCTGGTGGGAATCATGCTCGGTTCTTTTGTTGGCGTCCGTGTTCTTAAAATCGCCAAGCCCGCCATGATCCGTTGGATAGTTATCGGCATCCTTGCCTTTGCCGGTCTTAAGGCACTTCACAAAGGGCTGTTTGGTTAGTAAACTACAATAATTACAACATCAGAAAATTCGGGAGGAATTGAAATGGAAAATAAATCTAATACCTCTTTAGAAGCAACACCCGAACAACTTCTTTATGCCAAAATACTGGAATTTGGTATGTTCATAGGCTTACTTATCCTTTTGATTACGTTTGTTCTTTATGCGTTCGGCATTATGGATCCTTATATTCCGGTGGATAAAATCTCAGGCTACTGGCACATGAATGTCCATGATTATCTTGAACACGCGAAAATACAAGATGGATGGGCCTGGGTCGGTATGGTAAAATACGGAGATTTTGTTAATTTCATCGGTATTGCCATCCTGGCAGGTGTTACCATCATATGTTATGCCGCAATAGTACCTACGCTGCTGAAAAACAAGGATACGGTGTATTCCATAATCGCCATCCTTGAAGTCATTGTACTGACCGCTGCTGCCAGCGGAATTATTGCTGTGGGTCACTAACTTATGTAATGATAAACGGGTGGAACTTTTTGACTTTATGAGTTTTTCGGAGGCTCTTATTCTGGAAATTGTCGCCGGGTTTACAACAAAGCCGGCTGCTTTAGGCGTTTTGCTGGCTTTTACTAAAACAGATGTTGCATTTTTGGATGAATCAAAGCTTGGTTTTGACGCACGGGTATTAGAAATGTCGAAACAAAAATGCGATACATCATGCTGAAAATAAAAGGGGTTATTGATGTCGATGACAGCCCTATGGACGGGTTTGAAATATATTTTCTGTTTTTATCGATGTTTAGGCGCTAATCGCTTAATACCCTTCTACATTGGCCTCTTCAGTTTCAATCCCAAACCTCTTCATTTTCCTCCAGAGTGAGACACGGTCAATACCCATAATTTTTGCTGCCCTGGTCTTATTCCATTCGCATCTTTCCAGAACCCATCTGATGTAATTCTTCTCCTGTTCTTCAAGGGTCGGTATGTCAGCAGATTTCCGGCGATAGGTTTCAACAGAAAGATTGTTAATATATTCCGGAAGATCATTGACACATATTGTGGGCCCGTTTGCCAGCGCCACGGCCCTTTCAATTACATTTTCAAGTTCTCTCACATTTCCAGGCCAGCTGTATTGGCATAGCAATTCCATAGATACCCGGTCGATGGTTTGAATATCCTTATTCATGGCCTCACATTTTTGAGACAGAAAATGATATGCCAGTAGCGGAATATCACCGTCACGATCCGTTAAGGGAGGAGGTTTAATAGTGATCACATTGAGCCGGTAAAACAAATCCTGCCGGAAATGTCCATTTTCCACATCCTCCTTAAGATCGCGATGCGTAGCAGCAATAAAACGCACATCAACGGGAACGGGATTTTCCCCGCCAACCGGCAAAATCTCTTTTTCCTGAATCACGCGTAACAGTTTGACCTGCATAGTCAATGGCATATCACCAATTTCATCCAAAAAAATGGTTCCCCCGTCCGCCACCTTGAATAGTCCGGCTTTAGTTTTTGTAGCACCGGTGAAAGCATCCTTTTCATGGCCGAAAAGTTCATTGGCCATTAATTCTTCGGTAAAAGAGCCGCAATTAAAGGCGATGAATCTATTTCCGGACCGGGGGCTAAGATTATGGATTGCCCTGGCCACAAGCTCTTTGCCGGTTCCGCTTTCACCCATTATCAAGACATTGATATCCGAAGGGGCGATCTGGCGGATGGTTTTTTGGACTTCTGTCATGGCCTCGCTTTGACCCACAAGCAAGGGAATTTGCTGGAACTTTTGCAGCGTGTCTTTAAGTTTCAGGTTTTCCAGCCGAAGTCTGCGTTTTAATAACGCCTCTTTGGATACTTTGCGGACTTCTTCGATTTTGAAAGGTTTGGCAATATAGTAATATGCTCCATCCCGCATAGCCTGCACGGATGAATCCACTGTAGCATATCCGGTGATCATGATTACCTCGGTATAAGGTTGAATCTCCTTGGTTTTCCGTAAAACCAGCATCCCGTCCACTTGCTTCATTTTAAGATCCGTGATAACCAAATCAAAATCTTTTGTTTTCAGCAAATTAAGTGCCTTAATTCCGCTATCTACGGAAATGACTTCGTAACCCATTTTTACGAGGATATGCTCGAGATTTTCCCGTGCAATATCTTCGTCTTCCACAACAAGAATAATTTCTTTATTATTCCCCACCATTATCCTCTAAAATCAGAGTTTACATATGCGGCTCCATTAACCACTTATCCCCATTTTCTGGTTGATCGGCAGGTAAAAAGCAAGAAAATGTCGTCCCCTTGCCGACCTCACTTGAGACTCTTATTTTGCCGCCATGCTGTTCAATAATACCGTATGTGATGGAAAGCCCCAATCCCGAACCTTTACCAACATCTTTGGTGGTGAAAAAGGGATCGAAAATCCTGGTTAGATTTTCTTTGGGTATACCGTGACCGGTATCTTGAACCTGAAAACTGATCCCGCCTTTATCCGTTTGTTTACAGGCCTTGATCGTAATGTCTCCTCCATTATTCATAGCGTGCACGGCATTCAGTATAAGATTGATCAGAACCCGTTCAATCCGTTGAGGTCCGACTTTGACTATAATATCTTCAGGCACATCCACTTTAAATTTTATATTATCCGGTATTTCTGATTTGACCAGTTTGATAGCACTATTGACCAGATACTTAAAATTCATCCATTTCAGGCTGAACGATCTTTCCCTGGAAAACTCTAAAAGTGCTTTAACGATATTTTTCCCTCTATCCACCTCTTTTTCTGCGTTGATTAAAAGCCTTTTTTTGTATTCCAGATTGTTCTCTTCTAATTCTTCAATCAAGATCTGAAGAGATGTGGAGATATTATTCAGCGGGTTGTTCAATTCATGGGCCACACCGGAAGTTAATCTTCCCAGAGCGGCCAGTTTTTTGGCCTGAACGAGTTCTTCACTCCGCTTATCCAGCTCGGTGATCATATTATTAAGGCTGGTGACCAGGGATTCAAATTCGTCACCCGTGGATATGGCAGGTATGTTCTTAAAATCGCCGCCGGATATTTTTTTTATGGCATCCTCAATGGTTTTCAGCGGACGGTTGACATTGAAGATTAAAAAAACAGCGATCAGCATGGATAGAATAAAAATGGGAATCAAGGCGATTAAATGAATTGTTTTGGTTTTTCCAACCAGATCTTGCGTGAACCTGCCTTCTTTTTTTACTATATTTTCCAGTTCGGTGGTGATTTTCCGGCCCTGATCATGAATTTCCTTGATTGTATCCTCAGGAACCAATAAAGTGCCCTTTTCCTGCAACTTTAAAAGATTAAAAAGCGATTTTTTATATGCTTTTATCTCAATCATCCGATCAGGGAGATTTTTCGCCAGTATATACTTTCCGTATTTTGTGGTAACGCTCGATAAGATATCTTCAGCTTTATGAATATAATTAAGGGCCTGCTCAATATTTTTTTTGTTTAAGGTTAAAAAATAGTTTTTTTCGTACCGGCGAGCCTCCAATATAGTGTTGAAGAGATCGTTTTTCCTTTCGATAATTTGAAGTTTTTGATTGAGGATGTACTGGCTGTAATAACTCCGAAACCAAATTAGTGCGCTGATTCCGATAAAGATCGAAAAAGAAAGAAAGATTTTTTGTCTGATACTGATTTTCATACGGTTTAACCTTCTCTATTGCAGTTGTTCCAAAATAGTACCACAATATTTTGGTTTCTCAAATATACATCAGCTCCAGGCTCAACAATCATAACATATAATAGTCTTAAAAGGCAAACAGGTTGAATCACCAATCTGCAATAGTGTTATGGCCGCAGATCTTAATCCTGGCATCATGTATAATAAGGTATATCAACGTCGCAGAAAACGTCTTTGACGCTGTGGACTTTATTATTGTTTTAATACCCCATCCGCTTGCGGTGGGGTAAACATGCGGAAGAGTGGTTTGGGGAGAAACTACGTGTCTCCCCAATATAAAAATAAATTTTTTCCGCTTTGATGCCCCGACTGCTTGCAGCGGGGAGCTTCATTGAATTCCATAGAAGAAATATAGAATTGTAAGTTCCACAGCTAAAAAGAGGACCGTCATAATTGCGCCCGCTTTAGTATAATCCACCGTGTGATAACCGCCGGGCCGCATGATGAGGGCATTCACCTGATGCGTCGGCAGCACAAACGTATTGGAGGCCGACAACCCCACGACCAGAGCGGCCATACGGGGGTCTCCGCCGGCCATGACCGCCATGTTCATGCAAAGAGGAACCAGTAAGACCGTAGCGCCGACATTGGAAACCACAAGGGTGAAAAAGGAGGTCATAATACCGACCGCGGCCAGAAGCACAATGGGAGAAGGCTGGCCGAGCAACCCCAGAATAGATCTGGCAATATAAGCGGCCGTTCCGGTATTTTCAAAGGCCATCCCAAGGGGAATCAGCCCGGCAAGGAGAAAAACGGTCATCCAATCCACGGCGTAGTATGCTTCGTCCACCGAAAGCACACCGGTGATGATCATTCCCAGGGCACCCGACATCAGTGCCACCGATAGCTGAATTTTAAAGAATATAATCTGCGTTAGAGCAACCGCAAGCCAGACCACGGCCAGCTTGGCCTTTTCGGGACGCATGATTTCACCTTCCAGGGCCGTGGCAAATGTCAATGCTCGCGGGTGAGGCTGATTTCTTAAAATGTGAAATTTCTCCCAGGGACCATGAAGCAGTAAGGTATCGCCCATCCTCAACCGGACATGGGTTAGGCCGCTGTAAAAAATCTTGTTGCCTGTGAACAGCGCCACTGGATTCACATCGTACATCTCCTTAAAGTTGACTTCACTCATGGTTTTGCCGATTAATTCCGACCTTGGCGAAACAACCGTCTCCGCCATTCCGGCGTTGGTCATCGCCAGGCTCTCTGCGAACACCTCCAGACCCTCTTTGATCTTCCATCCGTATTCTTCGGCAAGTGTGCGGACCTTTTTTTCGCTGCCAACAATTACTATATCGTCGCCAGCTGAAAGTTTATCCATGCTGCGGGGTACAAAGCTTTTCTCATTTTTAGACGTAAAACCTACGGCCACCACGGTAACAAGAAATTTTGTTCTGATGGCCAGTTCTCCCAGAGTCCTGGTGCCATTAAAATTGTCGGGGATATGCAGTTCAAATATATTTTCAAGCCCCTGATACTCTTCCATCAGCATGGCAGTGACACCCATATCGGCTTCGCCGCCGGCAGCCGGCAAAATAAATTTTCCAAAAAGTATAAAATACAAAATTGCACTTGAAAGCAGGCAGATCCCGATCGGTGTCTGAGTAAAGAGCCCGAAAGGCTCTAATTTTTTCCCGCCCAAGACCATTAAATCGTTTAATAAAATGGTGGGGCTGGCCCCTACCAGGGTTATGGTACCGCCGATGATCGCACAAAAACCCATGGGCATCAGGATGCGGGATACCGGCACCCCCATTCTTTTTGAAATTCGCTGGGCGGCCGGCAGAAACAGCGCCGCCGCCCCGATATTCTGCATCATACTGGAGATTAATCCCACTGTGCCTGATATCAGTGTAATCACTTTCTTTTCACTCTCTCCGGCCAGCTTGACGATGGGACCGGCCACTTTGTTCATCACACCGGTCTTATCCAGTCCCGCGCCGATGATAATGACGGCAATGATAGAACAAACGGCATTACTGCTCAGGCCGACAAAAGCCTCTTTGGGCGATACAAGCCCAATCAACGGCAGTAAAACCATCATGATGATTCCCACAACATCGACCCTTACCCACTCAAATATGAAAAGAATAATCACAAAAACAAGCACTATCATAGTCATAATCATCTCAGGTGTCATAGTTGAATCTCCCTTTCTGTTCTCTACGCCAGATTCTTTGGCTTATAATGATTTACGATTCTATAACAAAAAAAGGTGGTTCTATTTACAGTGGCCTTAAGGAACATTTATCCTTTGTTATTTTAAGTCCGTTGATTTATTAAAAACCGAATGAGATTCTTATGCTCTCATTTCTTTTTATTCTCCTTTCTGAACCAAAAACATAACCAGAATGCAAAGCCGATGAGAGCCAGGCCAAAAAAGAAATGCGCATCCATTCCATCCTCCTTTTAAAAAATAATGTATAGCAAATAAAAGTAAATCTTTTGCAACATAGAATAACAGATTATCACCCCCTAAAAAAAAGCAGAAAACCCAGCCCTGCTTTTTCTCAAAAAACAGTCGAACTGGATATCTGCTAACTAATCTGCTAATTAATTTATACAACCACTATATTATACCATGGAATATACAAAGAGTTCTCGCCGTAATCTTTCACCCTCCTCAATTCTGCTTTCAGCCTGCTCTTCTTCTGATTCCGAAACCACAAAAGCGACCTCTCCAAACTCTTTTCTGACGGATTCGATGGCCTCATCGGTTTCACTGTACATGATGGCATGCTCAAAAGTGATGCCTCTTTCGGAGGCTAATTCCTGAAACGACCTGGCATTCTCTTCTGACAAGCTTTTAAATTCTTTGCAAATCTCATTACGTGAAGATGAAAATAATTTGAAAGTTTCACAGGATAACGGCGCGGTATTTAAGGCGATGATCTCAAAAGACATCCGTTGAGCCATTTCCAGAGCATAATCGATGATTTCTTTAGAAAAGTTGCCTTCTCTGCCGACAACAAGAAGTTTTGTTGGCTCCTCCTTAACAACCTTTTCTTCCTGAATCAATTCCCGTGCATATTCCGTCTCACCTGCTTCGGCAAATGTTATTGCCTCCTGATACTGGTCCATTTTACCGGTCAGTCTGTGGACCCTCTCCTTTATTCTTCCAAAAATACCTGCCATTGTTTACAACCTCCTATTAAAATTTTATGTAAAGATTGAAATGTTTCTTGATCTTCAACGGGAGCATTACCGATTTGTTAAAATGGTTCTCACCCATTAAATTATTTATTTTTGAGCGAAAACCTCGCAATCGGGTTTCGGGTGTCAGGTTTCAGGTGTCAGTAGTAAGACGCGCAGCGCAGGCG
>JAUVVL010000062.1 GCA_030604635.1 Desulfobacteraceae bacterium | reverse complement strand
CGCTTTCAGCGGTGCCTCAGACAGCACGGGACGCTGTCCTGCGTTTCGCCAAGAACCATCACCGTCCGGCTGCAATTTGCCTCGGGCAACCCGCTCCATGTCTAAATCAAAACGCTCGGATTAGTATCAACTTTGATAGTTTCGTAAAAAGCCTATTTTGTTCACTTGGGTGAGCATTTTGGCGTTCGCAAAAGGCTTTTTACCGGTCTGTTCCCCGCCGCGAAGCACTGCCGTAAGGCAGAACCCCCGCCCTTTAGGGCGGGGAGCTTCACTAATTCGTAAACTTTAAAGGAGCGAAGCGACTATGTTCGATCGACGCCTTGTCAAATACTTTGATTGGGGCTTATTGGGGATGACTGTTTTACTCGGACTCTTTGGTCTTGTTACGCTATACAGTGCCGTAACATCAGCGTCACCGGCGCCGCAAAAAATATTCTATTTCAAACAGTTGGTCTGGTATTGCGCCGGGCTGACCGTAATGGTTGTGTCTTTTCTGATTAATTACAAATTATTGGATCGATGGGCTAACGCAATTTACGTTATATGTATATTGCTTTTGATATGTGTATTACTGTTCGGGAAATATGTCGGTGGAGCAAGACGCTGGCTTATATTGGGCCCTCTTTCAATTCAACCGTCAGAGCTTGTTAAGATTGCTGTGATAATTTCTCTGGCAGGATATTATTCCAAAATTGCAAATACCAGAGGTTTAACTTTGCGCGAACTTCTTACACCCTTGATATTGACGGCAATCCCTATTTTTTTAATCGTTAGGCAACCTGATTTGGGGACAGCCATGCTTGTGGTTTTGATTGCCGGTTCCATGACTGTTTTTGTAAAAATTGAAAGGCGCTCGTTTTTATACATCATCGCTTCGTGTACAATAACCATTCCTATGGTTTGGTTTTTTCTGAAAGATTACCAGAAGAAGCGGATATTAACATTTTTAAATCCAGAGCGTGACCCACTTGGCGCCGGTTATCATATCATTCAATCCAAAATTGCCATAGGTTCGGGAATGATTTCCGGCAAGGGATTTTTAAAAGGAACTCAAAATGCACTTTCCTTTTTGCCTGAACAGCATACCGATTTCATATTTTCGGTTCTGGCCGAGGAAATGGGTTTTGCGGGTTCGGTGATTCCCCTTATAATTTTTATGATGCTCATTATCTGGGGATTGAACGTTGCTTATAGGTGCAGAGACCCTTTTGGTACGATCCTTTCTGTAGGTATTTCATCAATGATATTCTGGCAGGTTTTTATCAATGTCGGAATGGTGATGGGGCTGATGCCGATTGTCGGTGTTCCGTTGCCGTTTATCAGTTATGGAGGCTCATCAATCGTTGCCATGATGATTTGCATCGGTCTCTTGATGAACGTAAGCATGCGGCGTTTTATGTTCGAATAATTCAGATAACGGGATGCATGGCTATACTGTGTCATGCGCCATTCACGATATTAGGAGGATGCATGGGAAAAGAAAAGAAGCCAAGCTCGATATCCACTTTACTGGGATCCGATGCCAGCATTGAAGGAACAATCGAATTCCAGGATACCATCAGGCTTGATGGAAATGTTAAAGGGAAAATTTACAGTAATGACGGTACTGTTGTCATAGGGGAAAAGGCTGTTGTCGAAGCAGAGATAATGGTTGACGTTGCAATCATCATGGGCGAGGTTAATGGTACCATCGATGCAAAGAAAAGGATTGAGGTTTATCCTCCGGCTCGTGTTGTGGGTGATATTCAGGCTCCGTCAGTTTTAATTGAAGCCGGGGTTACGTTCGATGGAAATTGTGTTATGAAAGACAGAACAATTACATAAGGGAGACAACATATCCGCCGAAAAACTTACTTTTTCAGAGAAGCCTGAAAGAAAATAAAAATTAAAAAAACCTTTGACAATATATTATGGCTGATGTTATAGCCGCCATGTCGAAATAATGCCGGTGTGCAATGAGACCTTTGAAAAATGCTCAATTTTGTTCAAGTTCAAGGAAGGCGAAAATTTTAACCACAGGAATACATTGAGTATTTTGAGGATTAAAATTTGAGCCTGACACAGAAATCGGGCAAAAAGGGGCGTTTTGCAAAGGTCTCGCAATATATGTTTGAATTGAACAGTTATTAACAAGTTTCTGTGATGGAGGATCCATAGATGATAATTTCTGGTTCAAACCGGAAGGGTTTTACAGTTTTATTAGCATTTTGCATGGCAGTGTTTTTATTATCCTTTGCCGGAGTTGCTTTTGGCTCAGGTGGTGGAATAACGGTTATCCCCGATGAATCATTTTTCATTCAGATCGTAAATTTCCTCTTAATTATATGGATTTTAAACTATATTTTGTACAAGCCGATTCGTAATATACTGATTCAAAGAAAAGAAAAAATTACTGGCCTTGATCAGAATATCGAGACGTTAAACAGGGATGCAAAGGAGAAAGACGATGCCTTTGCTTCGGGCATTAAAGAGGCCAGGGCCAAAGGATTAAAGGGAAAAGAGACCCTTTTACAGGCGGGAGCTGATGAAGAAAGGGAGATAATCGAAAAAATTAATCAAAAGGCTCAGGCAGACCTTGCCGAGGTGCGCGAAAAAATTGCAAAGGATGCCGAGGATGTCAGAGCGTCACTAGAGCAAGAAATTGATGCCTTTGCAAATGCTATTGGTGAAAAAATTCTGGGGAGGGCTGTTTAATGAACATGGTTTATAAAAAATGGCCTGGTATTAGCCACAACTGCCTGATATTTAAAAAAGGTCCGGTCATAATGGTTTTTATGGCTGTGCTTTTATTCTGCTTTGTCGGAGTTGTTCTGGCTTCGTCAGGAGGTGAGAGCGGGGCAAAAGGATGGGTGGCGACAGATTGGTTCAGAGTCATGAATTTTGGTATTTTGGCTGTCGGTCTTTTCTTTCTTTTACGCAAACCGGTAGCCAAAGCGCTGGATGCTCGGATACAGGGGATAAAAGATCAGCTCAGCGAATTGGAAGCAAAGAAAAAGGATGCCGAGAAGGAGCTGGCAGAATACAATGAAAGGCTTTCTCTTCTGGAGCAGGAGGCCGAAAAGCTTGTTGAAGAGTATGTAAGGCAGGGAAACGAGGCCAAGGCAAAGATACTCGAAGAGGCAAAACAAGCAGCTGAAAAACTTGAAGAACAGGCCCGCCGAAATATTGATAATGAGTTCCAAAAGGCCAAATTGAAGCTGCAGCAAGATATACTCGAAAAAGCGCTTGTTAATGCTGAAACGCTGATAAAAAATAATATTACGGCAGAAGATCAGGATAAGCTGGTAGACGAATATTTGGAGAAGGTGGTGGCATAATGAAGAATTTGAAAGTAGCCCGGCGTTATGCCAAGGCACTTCTGATTATCGGCAAAGAGGATGGTAAGGCTGAGACATATAAAGAAGAACTTGATCGATTTTCAGATTTAATTGCAAGGGAAAAAGAGCTTAAGCAGGCAATTACAAACCCGCTTTACGATGCCGGAGGACGTAAAAAGGTTTTACAGGCAGTAATTGAGAAAGTGAATATTTCCAAAGTTATGGCATCTTTCATGTTTTTGCTGTTTGACAAGGGACGGTTTGGATTTTTAAGTGATATCAATGAGTTTTATAATAAACTGGCCGATGAATTAAAAGGCGTTGCCCGTGCCAGTCTTGTTTCGGCCACTAAATTGTCATCCGAAACCGTTGAAAAGATACGTACAACCCTGTCAAAAAGGACAGGTAAAGATATTATTCTGGAGGTTGAACAGGATCCCAGCCTTATAGGGGGGATTGTCTCCCGAATAGGTGATCTAGTTTTGGACGGTAGCATCGCAACACAATTACTCAATATGAGAGAATCTTTAAAAAGGGGTGAGAGTGTATAATGGAACTGAAAGCTGAAGAAATAAGTCAGATCATTAAGGAACAGATTACGGATTACGACAAGAAAGTTGAATTGAGTGAAACGGGGGTTGTCTTGTCGGTGGGTGATGGTATTGCCAGGGTGTATGGCCTGGAGAAGGTTATGGCCATGGAGCTGGTTGAATTCCCGGGCGGCATTTTTGGTCTAGTGCTGAACCTTGAGGAAGATAACGTAGGCATTGCCGTTATGGGCGATGACTTCGGTATCAAAGAAGGTGATATGGTCAAGCGGACCGGCCGAATTGCTGAGGTTCCTGTGGGAAAAGGTGTCCTTGGGCGGGTACTTTCGGCAGTTGGTGAACCTCTTGATGGTAAGGGGCCTGTAGATACCAAGGAATTTAGAAGGGTCGAGATGGTTGCGCCGGGTGTTATTGACAGAAAGGGTGTGCATGAACCGATGTATACCGGAGCAAAAGCTATTGATGCCATGACACCGGTGGGCCGCGGCCAACGAGAACTTGTCATTGGTGACCGCCAGATCGGCAAAACAGCTCTTGTGGTGGATGCCATCATTAATCAGAAAGATACGGATGTTTACTGCATTTATGTGGCTTGCGGTCAGAAAAAATCGACGGTTGCCCAGGTCGTTGCCGCCCTTGAAAAACACGGTTCCATGGAATATACGACGGTTATTGCAGCCTGTGCCAGCGACCCGGCAACATTGCAGTATATCGCCCCATATGCGGGATGCGCCATGGGGGAATATTTCCGGGACAATAAGATGCATGCGCTCATAATCTATGATGACCTTTCAAAACAGGCGGCGTCATATCGCCAGGTTTCACTTCTTTTGAGACGTCCACCAGGTCGTGAAGCTTACCCAGGTGATATTTTTTATAATCACTCCCGCCTGCTGGAACGAGCCTCTAAGCTCAACGACGAGCTGGGCGCCGGTTCTCTCACCGCGCTTCCGATTATTGAAACCCAGGCAGGTGACGTTTCGGCATATATTCCGACAAATGTTATTTCGATTACCGACGGGCAGATCTTTCTTGAGCCCAGTCTGTTCTTTGCAGGTGTCAGGCCTGCAATTAATGTCGGACTTTCTGTGTCTCGCGTTGGTGGTGCGGCTCAGGTCAAAGCCATGAAACAGGTGGCCGGTACACTGCGGCTTGATCTGGCCCAGTTCCGTGAACTTGAAGCGTTTGCCGCTTTTGGAAGCGATCTGGATAAGGCAACTCAGGCACAGCTTGCCCGTGGAGAAAGGCTTGTTGAGATTTTGAAGCAGCCGCAGTTTCAACCCCTTCAGGTTGAAAGACAGGTGACAATACTCTATGCAGGAACAAAAGGTTTTCTCGACAAATATCCTGTTGACGTTTTAGGGAAATATGAGGCCGGGCTGTACCCTTTTATTGAAGACAGATATCCTCAGATTTTTACTGAAATTGCGGAGAAAAAAGAGATATCAGATGAGCTTGACAAAGTTATGACCGAGGCCTTGAACGCTTATGACGAGGAGTTCAAGGATACAATCAAATAGTTATTCGTTATTTGTTGATTTGTATAACAGGCAATTGAATAGCATAGGAATTTCTTTTTTTTAAGTCCGCCGGATGTGGACGTTTCATAGAATCGCGAAGCGATTGTATAACTTGAATTATAAAGGCTGATTTGTATGGCGACGTTAAAAGAGGTCAAAACAAAAATAGGTGCGGTAAAGAAGACAAAGCAAATCACAAAAGCCATGAACATGGTGGCTGCTTCCAGATTGCGTGGCGCCCAGACCAACATGGAGGGCTTTCGACACTATGCTGAAAAGTTCGCCGAAGTTCTTGGAGGTCTTTCAGGAAGAGCAGGGGAGGAAACAAGCCCTCTTCTTTTGCCGCACGAGGAAGTCATAAAAAAACATATTATTTTGTGCACTTCCGATCGGGGCTTATGCGGCGGTTTCAATGCACACCTTATTTCCAAAGCCGATTCATTTATAAAAGAAGCAGGAGAGGATGTAGAGTTTTCATTTACAAACTTTGGCAAAAAGGGACGGGATTGGTGTCGTAAAAAACAAATTCCTATCAGAAGCGAGCATATTGAGGTCATTGGGACTGTAATCAAGTTCAATATTGCTTCCACAGCCGGCAAAGGCTTGATAGACGGATTTCTTAATGGGGAATATGACGAAGTTGTTATTGTTTATTCGGAGTTCATCAGCATGGGTCGGCAGATTCCGGTTATCAAACAGTTGCTTCCCATACCGCCAATGGAATCTGATGAAGATGAGACCGAAGACCAGGACAAGCCGTATCTGGCGGAGCATATTTGCGAACCATCTCCTGATGAACTTCTGGGTGAGCTACTGCCAAGGAGCGTATATGTTCAGTTATACAGTGCTTTACTGGAGACTTCCACCAGCGAACATTCCGCACGGATGATGGCCATGGACAATGCGTCAAAAGCTTGTGACGATATGATAGATAATCTCACTCTGGCATACAACAAGGCTCGGCAGGCATCCATAACCGCAGAGTTGATGGATATAGTCGGCGGTGCCGAGGCCCTTAAAGGATAAACCTGGGGAATAGTCACTATTTATTTGTTAATCGATTAACAAATAACAAACAACAGATTTGGAGGTCTATAGATGGGAGAAAATATAGGTAATATTATGCAGGTTATGGGGCCTGTGGTTGATGTGGAGTTTGAACAGGGCAAACTGCCTACGATCCTCACCTCACTTCTGATCAGCAATCCAACAATAAGCGATGAGCCGGACAATCTTGTTGTTGAGGTCGCACAGCACCTTGGGGATAATATTGTCCGTACTATTGCAATGGATGTAACCGACGGTCTTGTCAGGGGGATGCCTGTTAAGGATACAGACAAACCGATATTAATGCCTGTGGGTGAAGCCGGGCTTGGACGTGTTCTCAACGTGGTCGGAAAGCCTGTGGATGGTTTGGGACCGGTCAGCCAGGAAAAGATGATGCCCATACATCGTCATGCCCCGAAATTTACGGAACAGGATACCACGGTTCGTGTTCTCGAGACCGGTGTTAAGGTTATCGATCTGCTGGTGCCATTCCCCAGAGGTGGTAAAATGGGGATGTTCGGGGGTGCCGGTGTGGGAAAAACCGTTATCATGATGGAGATGGTACACAATATCGCCATGGAGCACGGCGGCATTTCTGTTTTTGCAGGTGTTGGCGAACGGACTCGTGAAGGGAATGACCTTTATTATGAAATGAAAGATTCCGGAGTTCTTCCCAAGGCTGCCCTGATATACGGACAGATGACAGAACCTCCGGGAGCAAGGGCTCGTGTTGCACTTTCAGCCCTGACGGCCGCAGAATATTTTCGAGATGAAGAAGGTCAGGACGTACTTATTTTTATCGATAACATCTTCCGGTTTACTCAGGCCGGTTCCGAGGTTTCAGCATTACTGGGACGAATGCCTTCAGCGGTTGGATATCAACCGACTCTGGCTGTTGACCTGGGCGAACTACAGGAACGGATCACATCAACAGACAAGGGCTCGATTACAGCAGTACAATGTGTGTACGTACCGGCAGATGACTTGACTGATCCGGCGCCGGCGACAACATTTGCACACCTTGATGGTACGGTTGTTCTTTCACGGCAACTGGTGGAGCTCGGGATATATCCTTCAGTGGACCCTCTTGATTCAACGTCAAGAATTCTCGATGCGGCTTATATTGGTGATGAACATTACCAGACTTCCCGTCAGGTTCAGCAAATACTTCAGAAATATAAAGAACTTCAGGATATTATTGCAATACTGGGAATAGACGAATTGTCTGATGAAGACAAGATTACAGTTTCACGAGCAAGGAAAATTCAGCGATTTTTGTCCCAGCCTTTCCATGTGGCTGAAGTATTTACCAATGTGCCGGGGGCTTATGTGAAGATCGAAGATACCGTAAAAGGCTTTAAGGAAATATGTGAGGGTAAACACGATGATCTCCCTGAGCAGGCTTTCTACATGGTGGGGGGGATTGATGATGTCTTAGAAAAGGCCAAACAGATGGCCGAATAAATCTAGTTGTGAGGGTAAATGGATGGCTGGAAATATTACATTAGAAGTGGTTACCCCTGAAAAAGTGGTTGTCAGCGAAGAAGTCCAAATTGCGGTGGCTCCCGGAAGTCTCGGTGAGTTTGGCGTACTTATCGGCCATACTACTTTTTTGACTACCCTTAAAACAGGTACGATCCATTATACGGATGCAGATGGGGATGAAAGATATATTTTTGTCAGCGGTGGATTTGCAGAGGCGCTTCCTGATAAGCTTACGGTGCTGGCAGAATCGGCTGAAAGGAGGCGTGATATTGATACCAGACGTGCCGAGGTTGCTATGGAAAGGGCCCAGAAACGTTTGGAATCTGAAGATGAGGATATTGATTTCGTCAGGGCTAAGGCAGCTCTGGAAAGAGCCATACATCGTTTGAAGCTTGCTGAAACAAGAAAATAAAAATATTTGTCAGATCAGGCCTAGGTTTTTTCGTTTGCGTTTTCCCCTGAAATATGGGAGATGTATAATCGTATTGTTACAGGGCAGACCAGCTAGTTTTGGTTTGCCCTTTTTTTTGATATTTATAGTCATCAGATACAGGAAGTTAACATTTCTCTTCAGCACCGGGGCTTAAGATTTTGTCTTCAAGGCGATATCAATCATGAAAAACATTAGCCCCCTATTGCCAGAATCATACAGATTTATATGGTTGGTTTCAACGTCGAAAAACTATAAAAAAGGAGTAGGATGAAATATATCGAAGGAAAACCAGTGATTGTAATACTTGCCGCAGGTTTGGGCAAACGTATGAAGTCGAGGAAGGCCAAAGTGCTGCACAAGATTCTTGGCAAACCTATGATAATGTATGTCGTTGAAACAGCAAGAAAGGTGGCTGGAAATGACGTAATTCTTGTTGTTGGTAATCAGGCTGAAAAAGTTCGGGAAATTGTGTCAGAAAACGAGGAAGTCATTTTTGCCTTACAAAAAGAACAGCTCGGGACAGGTCATGCGGCTTTGTGTGCGCTGCCTTATATACCTGATTATGCTCAAGAAGTGGTTATTTTGTGCGGTGATGTACCACTGATTACTTCTGAAACTATCATGCGGTTTATAGAAGATCATGTTAAAGCCAAACGTGATATATCCCTTTTGGCAGTTGAGATCGAAAATCCCGAAGGTTACGGCAGGATTCTGATGGATGAAAACAGGCAGGTATGCGGAATAATTGAAGAAGCGTGTGCATCAGATGAACAAAAGGAGATAAAAACCGTCAATACCGGAATTTACTGCATAAAAAAAGAATTTTTATCCGATTCATTGCAAAAAATTAAATCAGATAATGTGCAAGGAGAGTTTTATCTTACGGATATTGTTGAAATAGGGTATAATGAAGAAAAGGTTGTGGGGGCAATGGTTTGCAGCGATTGCGAGGAAGTTGTTGGGATTAACAACAGCCAAGATTTGATGACGGCTGAAAGCATTATGCGTAACAGGATAAGGAATATATCTTGACTTTCAGATATATGAAAATTATATTTAAAAGAGTAATTTGAGGTGTTAGATTGGATAACGAATCAATTTTGAGACAATTTGAAGAAATTGAAAAAAAGGTTGAAAGTTTAATCGAAGTTAATAAGTCACTTGAAGCGACTAACTTAGAACTGAGGAATAAAATTAAGAGGTTAGAGGAAGAGCTTCAAGGTAAAGTTGAGGCAGAAAACAATTACGCAGAAGAGAGGGCCTTGATCCGGTCGAAAATTGATAGTCTTTTGGTCAGACTAGAGGATATTGCAAAAGCTGAGTAGCGGCCACAAGGTATGGTTTTGGAAAGGTAGAAGACTTATTCATTGGAACAACTTGTAACAATAGAACTTTTTGGGCAGCCTTATACATTTAAAACCGAATCAGGCGCCACCAATGCAAAAGAAGTTGCTGATTACCTGGTAAAAGAAGTGACCAGGATCGAAGCTCAACAATCGAGTCAATCATCAAATATTACGAAACTAGCAACTTTGATTTTAGTTGCACTGAATATCGCAAATCATAATATTGAGCTAAAAAAAAATCATTCGGATCTGTTGCGAGATATTTCTGAACGTTCAGCAAATTTGATACGTGCATTAGATGCTGCTGTAAATGGGTAAAGGCTTACAATAAGTATGAGATAAGTTTTATTCACCGTTTCCTCCCCAATACCTTTGTGCCCCATAGCAAAAACAAAGGTGCCTTCTGTTATCCTGCCGTGATGGCGTCTACCTTGTTTTATTTGTTCAAAGACCTCCCAGCACGGCATTGTGGTGGGTCTCCATTATTCAGAGCTTAAATAAAAAAAAATAAATATCGAATTTTTATTCACCGGCTATGTCTTTTAAGATTCATTGAATAAAAAGTTAAGATATGCCAGCGTATGGACAAATAATTTAAGTAGCATTATCTTTTTTCTCTTCTAAAGTTCTCGTCTCAAATTCACCTCATAACAGGCTCTTCAAAGGCCGTCTCATATTGCGGTCAGCATCGCATTATCTGAAATCAAAATATTATTGCAAAAGAGTTTAATCCTAAAACATAATCTTGTAGGATTATTAAATTATATATATTTACAGCATGTTGAGAGCATTAAATGTAACTTCCCAATAAGTGATGGGGAATAAGATGATAAAAAACTCGCCCACTAAGAGTAAGTGAACTAAAGTTTGAAGTGAGCTAAAATTGTGGAATTCTGTTCGTCGGGGCAGGCTCTACGCGGGAATAACATTTATGCTTAAGCTCCTGTCATAACTGCGAAGGCGGGCATCCAGAAAATTAGCATATCATCGAAACTCGTGCTTATTGAGAGCTATTAACTTTATAATGTTTCCGGGGAGAAGGCTTATGAATGAATATAATATATTAATAGGTATAATAGCATTTGTGACAGGTTTTGTGATTGCCTTTTGGGTAAAGGGGAAAATGCAATCCCAAAGAATCAAGTCGGCTGAAAGGGAGATTTCACAAATATTAGACGATGCCAGGCGGACATCAGGAACAATGATAAAAGAAGCACGGCTTGAAGTTAAAGACAGACTTCTCAAGATGAAAAGTGAATTCGACAATGATACAAAAGAGACCCGATCTGAATTAAAAAAGAAAGAGAGAAGGTTGATACAAAAAGAGGAAAATGTCGACCGCAAGATAGATCAGTTCGAACGAAGGGAACGTGACTTTTTGCGAAAAGAAAAAAAGCTCATGAGAAGAGATGAAGAGTTGGAACGGAAAGAAATTAAATATAAGGAACTCATTGAAGAACAGAAGAGTCAGCTGGAAAAGATTTCTGGTTTTACAGCGGAACAGGCCAAGGAACTTCTTATTCGGGCAATGGAAAACGAAGCCCGCCACGAAGGCGCTAAACTTATCAAAAGGATAGAGAATGAAGCAAAGGAGCAGGCAGATAAAAATGCCAAAGATATCATAGCTACCGCTATCCAAAGATATGCCGGAGATTTTGTTGCTGAACGCACTGTTTCTGTGGTTCAACTCCCAAGCGACGAGATGAAGGGACGTATCATCGGCAGAGAAGGGCGTAACATCCGAGCTCTTGAGGCTGCTACAGGTATTGATCTTATCATAGATGATACTCCTGAGGCGGTTATCTTGTCGGGTTTTAATCCGGTTCGGCGAGAGGTTGCCAGGCTATCATTGATGCGATTGATATCTGACGGCCGAATCCATCCGGCCCGCATTGAGGATATTGTTAAAAAAGTTGGGAAAGAGGTTGATTTGGCAATAAAAGAAGCTGGAGAACAGGCAGCATTTGATTTGAATGTCCACGGTATTCATAGCGAACTTATTAAGTATATCGGTCGATTAAAGTTTCGTACCAGTTATGCCCAGAATGTTCTACAGCATTCGATTGAGGTGGGTGTTTTAAGTGGTATTATGGCGTCTGAATTGGGACTTAACTCGAAACTGGCAAGACGCATGGGATTGCTGCATGATATCGGAAAGGCGGTTGATCATGAGATTGAAGGACAACATGCTGTTATCGGCTCTAAACTTGCAAAAAAATTTGGTGAAACCCCGAAAGTTGTGGACGCCATTGCTGCTCACCATGAAGATGTGCCGCCTAATTCTGTGTATGACCTGTTGATACAGGCTGCAGACGGGTTATCAGGGGCAAGGCCTGGGGCTCGTAAAGAACTGCTTGAAAATTATATTAAGCGGTTGGAAGACCTCGAGAAAATTGCAAATTCATTTAGTGGTGTTGCCAATACTTATGCTATTCAGGCCGGAAGGGAGCTCAGAATCATCGTCGAAAGTGGTATTATTTCTGATGAAGAGGCTACGCTTCTCGGCAGAGATGTTGCCAAAAAAATTGAAGAATCGTTAACTTTTCCAGGGCAGATCAAGGTTGTTGTAATACGTGAGACCAGGGTTGTGGAGTATGCAAACAAATAAGCTTGTGATTCATAAATGGGGTAAAATATTATGGCGAATTTAATCGACATTTTTATAGAAAGAGGTTTTGTTGATCAGACCACACATGAAAAGGTGCTGAACGAATATCTCGAAACAGAGCGGGTAACTTGCTATATCGGATTTGATCCGACAGCATCCAGTCTCCATGTTGGAAGCCTTGTTCCTATAATGGCTCTTGCGCATATGCAAAGATACGGGCACCGCCCCATAGCGCTCATCGGAGGTGGAACAGGCCTTGTGGGAGACCCGAGCGGAAAGACCGAAATGCGGAAGCTGCTTACACCGGAAATGGTGGAAGAAAACGCTCTCGGAATTAAAAAGCAGCTATCCCGCTTTCTCGACTTTAGTGATGGCAAGGCGCTGATGTTGAACAATGCCGAATGGCTGGCCAAGTTGGAATATATACCTTTTCTCAGAGATTTTGGGCGGCATTTTTCTGTCAATCGCATGATAAAAGCCGAAAGCTATAAAATGCGCCTAGAATCCGAGGAGGGTCTCAATTTTATTGAATTTAATTATATGCTTTTGCAGGCATATGATTTTCTGGAGCTTTATGATCATTATGAATGCAGATTGCAGATGGGAGGGAGTGATCAATGGGGCAATATTGTTGCAGGAGTTGAGCTGATTAGAAAGGTTCGCCAAGAAACCGTGTTCGGGATTACCTTCCCCTTGATAACTACCAGCAGCGGTGAAAAGATGGGTAAAACAGTCGAGGGCGCTGTGTGGCTTGACCCGGCAAGAACATCTCCCTACGAGTATTATCAATACTGGATAAACACAGATGATCGAGATGTAGAGCGTTTTATGGCACTCTTTACGTTCTTACCGATGGATGAAATACGGGCGATTCGCTTGCTAAAGGATGCTGATTTAAATAATGCTAAATCCGTTCTAGCGTTTGAGGCAACACTACTTGCTCATGGCATTGAAGAAGCAAATAAGGCTTGTCATGCTGCAGCAAGCATGTTTGGAGCGCGAATTGTTCCAAAGGAGATATTGCCGTCAAGCACAATACCACGAGGTGAAGGATCATTAAAAATTGAGGTGCATGACACCGTCACAATCAATGATACAGTCGCAGTTTCGGTATTTGAAGATACTTCCGTGCCGCATACGATTATGAATGAGGAACAACTCAAAGAAGGCATCCCGGCCTTTAAGCTGTATCATATGGTAGGGCTTGCAAGCTCGGGAGGTGCGGCAAGAAGACTCATTGAGCAGGGAGGCGCGTATGTTAACGGCAAGCGTATCGAGTCCTTTGATTATTTGTTAACCGATAGGGATATTGTCAATTTGGAAATATTATTAAGAGCCGGCAAAAAGCGTTATCATAAAATAAAAATTAATTAAAAATAATTTAAAAAAAGACTTGATAAAATTTATTTAATAATTATATAAACTAAGTTTCTTTCAGCAAATAAAAAGTCTGTTATTATGATACAAATTTTATTGGTACATACTAAAAAAATGTTGACAAAATTTATAAAAATCGTATAATAGAATTATCTAGTTGTTTCGACAAAATAAAGCTCTTGGGTAAAAGCCATCATTTTTGATGACGCTTCTTGATCTTTGAAAACTAAATAGTGACAGCTTGTGAGTTAGGTCTCAATGTTAATTGATTGCATCTGTCGAAAGACAGGGCAATTTGCACAATTTAAGTGGAGAGTTTGATCCTGGCTCAGAATGAACGCTGGCGGCGTGCTTAACACATGCAAGTCGCACGAGAACTCTTCTGCTTGCAGAAGATAGTAAAGTGGCGCACGGGTGAGTAACGCGTGGGTAATCTACCTCCGAATCGGGGATAACCCCGCGAAAGCGGGGCTAATACCGGATAATATCTTTTATATTTCGGCATTAAAGATCAAAGGTGGTCTCTACATGTAAGCTACTGTTTGGAGATGAGCCCGCGTGCCATTAGCTTGTTGGTAGGGTAATGGCCTACCAAGGCTACGATGGCTAGCTGGTCTGAGAGGATGATCAGCCACACTGGAACTGACACACGGTCCAGACTCCTACGGGAGGCAGCAGTGAGGAATTTTGCGCAATGGGGGAAACCCTGACGCAGCAACGCCGCGTGAGTGATGAAGGCTTTCGGGTCGTAAAGCTCTGTCAAGTGGGAAGAACATGCTCGATGTTAATACCATCGTGCACTGACGGTACCACTGAAGGAAGCACCGGCTAACTCCGTGCCAGCAGCCGCGGTAATACGGGGGGTGCAAGCGTTATTCGGAATTATTGGGCGTAAAGGGCGCGTAGGCGGTCTCTTAAGTCAGATGTGAAAGCCCGGGGCTCAACCCCGGAAGTGCATTTGAAACTAAGGGACTTGAGTATGGGAGAGGGAAGTGGAATTCCTGGTGTAGAGGTGAAATTCGTAGATATCAGGAGGAACACCGGTGGCGAAGGCGACTTCCTGGACCAATACTGACGCTGAGGCGCGAAGGCGTGGGGAGCAAACAGGATTAGATACCCTGGTAGTCCACGCAGTAAACGGTGAACACTAGGTGTAGCGGGTATTTACCCCTGCTGTGCCGCAGCTAACGCATTAAGTGTTCCGCCTGGGGAGTACGGTCGCAAGATTAAAACTCAAAGGAATTGACGGGGGCCCGCACAAGCGGTGGAGCATGTGGTTTAATTCGACGCAACGCGAAGAACCTTACCTGGATTTGACATCCCGAGAAGTCATTCG
>JAUVVL010000163.1 GCA_030604635.1 Desulfobacteraceae bacterium | reverse complement strand
CTCGCCTGAGCGAGACAACAAAAGGACGAAGGGCATTGAGTACGGCTCGCGATGGCGGGCAGGAGCGACTCCATAACTTTAGGCACTTTAGCTCATTTTAGGCACTTCTAACTTGTCCGGCTTGCAGGAGAGCAGCCCCTTTCAGGGGCAAAACCAAAGCCTGGTCCTATGGGCCAGGATTCTTTACCTTATGAATTTCGTATAATAGTAGTTCATTAAGGTCTCCTTGTCAATTGAAAAGGAATTAACCCGAATTTCTCATGAAGAACATCAAAATATCAAATTTTACCTGTGAGTTAAATAATATGCGCACTTAATCGGCTTTTATATAAAGGTTGGCCACTGTTCTTTCTTTACGCTCACTTATGCACGAGTTTTATCCGCCTTTGGCGTGATTGACACGGTTTAAAACCAGATTATATGAATGCGATAATGTTTTCAAAGGGCTAAAATGTTACCAAAATACAAAATTGTTGACTGAAATAGCTTCAGTATGATAATGATTCGATATTAATAATAAGGAGACAGAAGTGAAATCGATTAAGTTCCTCGCTGCCGTCGCTTCCATTTTAATATTATTTGGATTAATTTCCTGTACCCATACAGGTGTTCAGGTTAAAAAATCATCACTAATCAAAAAAAAGACCCCTCATTTTTCAGATTTGAATGAAGCAGTCGATTATTTAGGCACAGCTCTTAGTGAAGAAATGTATAATCTGGAAGGATCAAATCAATTTTCTTCAGATGTTTCAGGTGATTCTTACTCTTCAATGGAACCTCTGGAAGAAAAGGATTTTACACCTGAAGAAATGACACGACAACACGCTGAAGGCGCATTAGATGAACTTGATCGAGAAATTGCAAGGAAAGAGGGAAAATATTATAAAGAAAAAAAGAGGGAAACAATTTCTATTACTTCAAAAGAAAGCTATACGTCTCAACAATCAACAAATATGGGTGGACCGGGCCGGGCCTCAAAAGAACCGATGGTAATTGCTATTGCTGATTTTATAAATGAAGAAGGAAATGTTTCAAAGCTGGGGCGTCACGTTGCTGATAAATTAACACCCTATTTTACACGCTCAAAACAATTTTCGGTTATGGAAAGGGCCATTATTGATAAGGTACTGGAAGAACAGCAGTTTCAGGTAAGTGCATTTGTTGACGAAGAGTCAACACAAGAATTTGGGAAACTTGTCGGAGCGGAAACAATTATTTCAGGAACCATTTCAGCGCTTGATGATGCATTTTACTTCAATACTAAGGTCGTCGGTGTTGCTCATGGTAATCTCATAACATCGATCGATGTTGAGGTTGATAGAAGCGGAAGATTAGTGGCCCTGTACAATGCCAACCTTCCACGAGTTAAGAAAAAGGAATTTAAATCAAAAATATTTAGAGCAAAAGGGCTTGGTATTCCTTCCGTAAAGCATAAAAAGAACCCTGCGTTGGCCCGTGCTTTGGCTGGAAGGGCTGCTACAGTCGATGCAATGCGAAATTTAGCTCAACAGATTCAAGGTGCTCACATCGATGCTAAAACAACTGTTAAGGATTTCATGACCGAAAGTGATAATGTTACGCTGCGGGTCAATACATATATTAGAGGCGCGCGGGTTATTAGTAAAAAAGAAATGCCGGACGGTGCAGTTGAAGTTGAGATGGAAGTCGAATTGCCTGCTGAATTTTTTGAAAAGTTGAGTGCCAATCAATAATAGCCCTGCGCTATTCCCCAAATAACGTTCGTTTGACCTCCCTGGTAACCCTTTCGGATGCTATTGACGATACCTTTTTTATCGCTCGTAGCCCTGATTCCTCTCTTGATGGGCCTGCTCCTTTTAGTGAAATGTCGATGTTGGCGATCTCCGTAGTCGATGCAAGGTCAAAAATTTTCACCAATGCCCGTGCCCTGCTGAAAACGAGTGACGCGCTGAAGCTGTCATCCATTAGGGTCGATTTTACTTCACCCACGATTGCAATGTCGGCAATGGAACTCAATTGACGTAATTTTGCGCCTACCTCAGATCCTCCGTTAATATCAAAAGAACCTGTCAGGAACGCTTCTGGAATGTCCTTTACAATTTTAAGCTTTGATTTGCTTAATGTTTGGATGATTCTATTTGCAAGATATGAATCGGTCTGCTTATTGCCCAGGTTATATTCATTGACAATTACAGCAATTTTTATGTCTTCTACAGCAGGGAGGTAATAAGTGAATTGAGCATATACCGGGGGAATAACAGTTGACAGCTCTTTTTGGATAGTAAGGTCGGACGGATAAATGTCTATTAAAGCCAGTATCTTGTTAATTTTTTTCCCGGTTGGGCCGAGATTGCTGACGGTTGTGGAAACAAAACCGCCCCCGTCTGTTCTGGCATAAGCATCGATATTGCCTGAGCCTTCAACAAATTTAAACAGGATCGGCATGGATGGTACAGGCACTCCATTATATAATACTTGTAATTGTAATGGTTCCGGCAGATTTCCACTGATAATGCTTTTTTGATTGTCGCCCTTTATCCCTTCAAAGGAAAATTGTGACATAAAATCTGTAATATCAGCCTGCAAATTAGACAGCGTGGTTGGAATACTTCGGTGTACCAAGAGAGGGGCAATAATACTCAGATACTGATTTTTCCTGAGTGCCAGGAGCATTTTTTTTATGGCAAGTCCATAAGCAGCAACAGACCGATGCACCTTGCCAATTTTGTTTTTGCTTTTTTCAGCTTCCAGAATGAGGGCAGAAGCATTCGATGCAAGTGTCGAAATTTCGTTTGAGACCATTTCTCCCTGAGCAATTCTGTCAAATAGTGCAAGGGAATAGATCCTGTTATTCTCTTTGTCAAAATACCTGTCTTCAATACGAACACCTTCAATTTTAATTTTAACGAATGCAGCTGTCTTTTCCCAGACATCCTTTTGACTGAGGGAGCCTTTAGCAGATGATGAGAGTTCACGTTCAAAACTTGAGGAGAGTTGCTTGATAACAACTTCAATCTGCTTTGCAACCTGGGCAATTGCCCTGGAGTCTGCCTTGGCCTGTGCCGAGGCTGTATCGCTGTACTCCACCTGGGCACTCCCAACACCTGTTATATAAAGATCCGCAGGATATTGACTGATTCCTCCCGTATGGATCCATGAAGGCCCGTAAGTAGACTTTTGTATGGCTGATGAATCTGAAACAGTATAAGAGAAGATAAAGAAAGAGCATAAAATAAATAATGCCGTATTTCTTTTCATAACAGCCTCCTCATATAGAACTTTAATAACTGTTCATGTATCTTGCCACCAAGGCACCAAGACACTAAGATTATTTAATATTATTGTTCTACTTTTTTCTTGTAGTGCATTCTTTTCTTTAAGATAAGAGTGTAAAATTGATATGTTTTTATTTCTTTTGTGCCTTTGTGCCTTAGTGCCTTAGTGGCTGAATAGTTTCGATCTTTATTGATTAAACAACATTACTTAAAATCCTTATCCATTTCATCAAAGGGATCTTTTTTCATTTTGCTTTCTCTAAAATCCTTCATCTTCATTCTCATTTCATCCATAAGGTCTTCCATATCCTCCATTGACATTTTCATCCCCTCTTCTATCATGGCATTAAATTCAGCCTCTATCATTTCGATATTGTCTAATTCTTTTAATATGAATTCCTTTCCATGGAATTTTTTTGATAATTCAGGATGTTTTGCCAGATACCCATAGTGAGAAAAAAGTCCAAAATGGCATTCCAGTCGCCTGCCGTAGAAAGCGATTTTTCTGTTTAGCTCCTTAATTTCATTATTGATCTTTGTGACCTTAGAAATATTTTCTTCATACGCTAAATCGTCACCCCTTTTCTTGGCCTCTCTTGCAGAGGATAAATATCTTTCTTTCTCCTCAGATAACCGGCCGGCCTTATCAACAAGGCTTTTTAAATGATCTCTTCGCTTATGTATTTCACTGTACACAAAACCGCCATATTTTTCTCCATCCGCAAACAGATTTTGCCTTCCTTTTTTTTGAGCTTGTTCCCAATCCGGCTGAAAATCAGATTCTGTTTTTATCTCATTTGTAATAAACGAAAGTTGAGAGCCCTGGTTTGATGTGAGCGTACTTTGATTTGTTTCATTGTCCACATTTATCCGGCCGGAATCAACTCGAACGAGCATCGTTCCATCTTCATATGCGGCGGTGCTGAATTCAGTTCCTCTCGCTCCGCAAACAGCAGTTGGTGTTTGAACTTCAAAAGCTTTCCGTCGTAACGCTTCTTTGCTGATCCGACTCCAAATTCTACCGAAAAATAATATAATCGAGTTCTTCTTTTCCACTGGAGAAATAATAGTATTGATGGCGATGTGGGCGTTTGGATATATCTTAAGCAAGCTTTGATCATCAAAAATTATTTCTCCCTCACTATCATCACCGGATTTTATTTTATCACCAAAACAGACGGGCATATTTAGTTCCGCTTTTGTCCATTCAGTTTCTTTTGCTCTCTGAACATGGACAACGCCCGATATTGAAGTGAAATAACCCAATCGGTCTTCTTTGGCAAAACTCAACTGACTAAGGAGAATAAAAATAGTAGTAGAGATCAAACATGCAGCAAAGAATTTAATTTTCATGATTTTTATCTTATGTTTTAGAAGTTATAAATGAGTGTTAATTTAGCTTTTTGAAAAAACGTGTCCCGCAAGCATTCAGGTGATCCGGCTTTATATCAGGATAGCACCTGTTCTTTCTTTACGCTCACTTATGCACGATAATGTTTTCAAAAGGCTAAATTGTTACAAAAATGATAATTGGAATATAGATGAATGAGGATTGAGTGTCAAATAAAAAGGGTCGCAAGATATGTGGAAATGGGTAACGGCAAAAGACTCCGGAATTGTCTTTAAGTGTGATTGACAATGCATAATGTAAATGATATGTTTTTTTGTAATTTTACAATTTAAACGTTCACTAACCTGAAATTTATCCGGGGAGGTCAACCAATGAAAACCTTCATCCGCAACCATCTTTTTTTCCTTCTTTTCTTGTTTCTTATTCCCTTTAATACACTAGCCGCAGATCCAGCCGGCATTAACGCCACAGCAGAAGGAGTTGCCGTAATTGTTGACAATAATACTGCTCTGGCAAGAGATCAGGCGGTCAAGGATGCATTGAGAATGGTGGTGGAGCAAGCTGTGGGAACTATTGTTTCTTCCGAAACCGTTGTTCAGAACTATGAAGTTTTGCAAGACCGGATATATTCAAAAACACAGGGATATATCCGGAACTACAATATTATTAATGAAAATCCGGCTGGAAATCTTTATCGGGTCACCATTCAGGCAACCGTCGCAAATGGAGATTTGAAAAATGATCTTATGGCATTGGGACTTCTTATTGCGAGAAAGAATATGCCAAGGGTTATAATAATGGTCGCAGAGCAGAATGTTGACATGGACGATTACACATACTGGTGGCATGTGGTTGCCGGTCATGCAGACCTGACGATTACGGAGAATACCCTTATGGAAAAACTTGCCGAAAAAGGTTTCAACATTGTCGATCACTCTGTAAAAGCAAAAAGTTTGCAAATTTCCAACGCATATAAGATCGAATCCCTCACAAATGATGCCATTAAAACAATTGGAAACCTTTATGACGCAGAGGTGGTGATATATGGAAAGGCACTTTCAAAACTGGCAGGATCTGTCATGGGAAGCTCGATGAAATCCGCTCAGGCCGATGTTTCATTGAGGGCTGTCAATACGGATAATGGCCAGGTTATCGCTTCTTCGACCAATCATGCTGCTGCAGTTCATCCGAGTGAAGTTAATGCGGGAACAGAAGCCCTTAAACAGGCGGCAGAAGGGATAGCGGAAAAACTTATCACCCAGATTATCAACCGCTGGAGCCAGGATGTCAGTGGGGGAGCGATGATTCAGGTTGTTATCTCAGGTATTAAATCATATAACCACCTTGTAAAGTTTAAAGAAATGGTTCAGAAAAAGATACGAGGTGTAGCCGGTTTATACCAGAGGGATTTTAGTTCCGGAGTTGCAACGCTTGACATCAATATCTCAACCACTGCACAAAATTTGGCAGACGAACTTGTTGTTATCGATTATGGTGGATTTGCCATCGATATTACAGGCATTACTCAAAACAGCATAAACCTAAAAATGAAAATGCAGTGATAATTTAACCACTTAAAGATATGGAGGCAAATATGAAATCATTAAAACTGCTGACAATCATTTTATCAATAATTCTTATCTCCGGGTGCGCAATGTTGCCGATGAAGCCCCCGGCTGATCCAAGCAATCCAATTAAAAGGGTTGCCATTCTGCCGATAAAAAATGATACAAATGATGTTGGCGGACCCAATTTTGTGAGGGAGAAACTGGTAAAAGCCTTTGAAGACCGTTATTATAATGTTAAACCGGTTGAAGAAACCGATCGTTTATTAAGAGATCGAATAGGAATTACCCTCGGCGGGCAGCTAGAAATGGCAAAAATTGAGAAGCTGAGAGAAGTCCTTGATGTAGAAGGACTTGTTTTCGGAACCTTAATGGATTTTGGCGAAACCACTACCGGCTTTTATAATGTCAGGAAAGTCAGAGGTAAATTCAAGCTGACCAATACATTAACGAATGAGACCTTCTGGGCAAACGGTATCGGTGTGAAAAGTGAGGAATCTGCCGGCGGGTTGCTTGGAAGTGCGACTGCTTTGGCCGCCGGTATGAAAGGCAAAGGTGAAGAGGTGTCCTGGGTGACAATTGAAAGTCGATCCAGTGATAAAAGCGTCTTGGACAGCCTGGCCGCTGGTCTGGCGAAAAAGCTTGTTTCCAAGGTTACAAAAACACATCTCCTTCGTGAGACAAATGAAATGATCCGGCGGATTCTGGAAAATCTTCCCTGGGGGCCCGGTACAGTTACAGTCGCTTCTGCGCCTGTAAAATTTAAAATTCCTAAAGTTAAGATGCCGCCACCTCCATCAGTTGGGCATATGGATTACGGAAAAAGAGATTTTTCGGCAGTGATTGTATCCCATATGGTGGACAAAAGAGGCAAAGACAGCTTCGGTTTTGAAATGCCCATCGCAAAGGCCGGGAAAAAAATCCGGCTTGAAATGGACTATTCAAAGATGCCACAAGGCGCACAGATGCCGCCTGCACTCAGCAAAATGGTAACGATACACAGAGGTGATAAAAAAGTTACCTACTCCCTTTACCCCAACAAAAAGAAATATTTAGGCCACGATGTGACCGATGAGAACTATTATGAAAAGCCGGACGTTATAAAAACAAAGGTCGGCAGTGAGACCATTGACGGCCATCCAACGGAAAAGTTCAAGATAAAAATAACATACAAAAACGCTAAGACCCGGCAGGGATATATCTGGAACGCCACAGACCTGTACGGAATGACCATCAAAAGCGAAACAGTAGATGAGAATTTTAAGTTTACGACAAGACTAACAAACATTGTATTAAAGACACCCCCTAAAAATCTTTTTGAAATTCCGGCCGGCTTTACAGAAGCGAGCGGATTTATGGAATTAATGATGGAAGAAAAGTAAATAGAAAATAATGATAATTAAGAGAGGAGGAACACCATGGTTAAGGTTAAAAAATCGTATTTGTTATGCCTTTTATTACTCGCGGCAGCGCTTTTTGCAATCAACGGTTGTGCTCCAAAAACGTCCGGTGCTGTACGAGATGACTCTTCATTAACGGGGATTTCAGACAAGTTGGCGCCAACCGGAAAGTATGCCGGCCCGAAGTTGAGGGTAGGTGTAGTTAACTTTCAGAACAAGACTCCTTCCAGGGTACTCGGAATCGGTGAAGCGGCGGCCGATATCCTTGGAACAATACTCCAAAAGACAGGGCGTTTTATAATTATTCCCCAGCAGGATATTGCTTCAATCATGGATCAGCAGGCCATGGGTGCATCGGGCGCAATTGACCCCGGTTCCGCGGCAAAAATGGGAAAAGTACTAGGGCTAAACGCTATTGTGACCGGAGCGATCAGCGCCTATTCCGAGGCCGAAGAGGGTATAGATTATCTTGTTTATAAAAAGAAAAAACAGATAGCCAGGGTAACCGTTGACTACCGGATTGTCGATACCACAACCGGCATTCAGATAATGGCGGATTCCGGTCAGGGCGTTTATGAAAAGACGACAGGCGGTGCATTGGGACTTGGTTCAAAATCAACATACGATACGGATCTTAGGGATGGCGCTTTACGGGATGCTTTGACCAAAGCAATGGTGAACATGCTAAATCAACTGGAAGACCAGGATTGGAATGGACGAATTGCCGGGATAAAAGGGCGGACGGCGTATATTAATGCAGGGAAGAAGACAGGATTAAAGATCGGTGACATACTACTGGTTATTGAACTCGGAGAAGAAATAATCGACCCTCAGACTAAAGTAATACTGGGCAGGGCTCCCGGTAATTTGAAGGGGGAGTTGATGATTACCGGATTCTTTGGGAAAGATGGATCGGTTGCTAAGATAAGGTCTGGTGCCGGATTCAGAAAGAATGATCTTGTAAAATTTAAAAAGTAATGCAAGAGGTGACATACCTGCGTTACAATGTGCGGGCTTCGACAGAGCCTTTCGGGTGCATTACCAGTTTGTTAATATCTTTCCAAGACTTTTTGGTTTCAGGTTTCAGTGTTCAGGTGTCAGCTAATTCGTTCACGCGGCGCAAGCGCCTGCGCTGCGCGTCTTACTACTGACACCT
>JAUVVL010000110.1 GCA_030604635.1 Desulfobacteraceae bacterium | reverse complement strand
TAGATCCCTGGCCCAGACCGAGCACCACCGCTCTATATTAAAAATCAGGCTTTGAAATGATACAAAAGCTCGATATTAAATATTTGAACGAGTCGCACCAGGGCGGGCACTTCGTTCGACCAGAGGCTCTCGACAGGTTAGTCACTTCACACTTATCGATTCTGTGATAAATAAACCCTTTCAGGGTAAACCAAGGCCGGGGCCTTTGAGCACGGATCTTTACTTATATTGTGGTTTCGGACGCATATCTTGCGGACATTGTCTCAAAAAATACTGATCCGTCATCCCGGCAATAAAATCCCTGACGATTTCCTCTTTGCAGTGGTTTTCAATATAATCTTCAGACATGTCTTCTAAAAATCCATTAAATATCACTGAAGACCGATTTTCTGTTTCAATATCATTAATGTACTGTTCAAAAAGCATCTCAAAAAGTTTTTTTATTGTAGCAGTATGGTTTTTGATTTTTGGATTCATGTAAATACGCTCAAGGTTAAAATCCTTCAGCCGCTTTAGGGCTTCCGACACCTCCGGGCTGAAGGCGATATAACTATTTTGAAAGCTATTGCTGATAATATCGGTTACAAGATGATAGACAATGGTTCCATTTGTATTTCCTAGGATATCAACGCATTCTTTTGGAAGATCAGACCTTTTGATCATATTAAGCCGGATGGCATCTTCTATGTCACGGCCGATGTAACTGATAGTGTCTGCCATCCGGGCAACACATCCTTCCAAGGCCATGGGTATGAGCTTTATCGCTGGATCGGCCTTTTTGACGGTCATCTCTTTTTCCAGTGTTTCAAATGTCTTTTCTCGATCGGGCTTAAGGGCCTGGTTATGGATTTCTCCATCATGACAAAGTATTCCATCAAGGGTTTGTAGACACAGATTCCATCCTTTGCCTTTACGTTCGACCCTGTCTAAAAACTGAACGCTCTGTACATTGTGCAGAAAATGTCCGATACCGTTGGAACTGCAAAGTTCGGACAAAAACCTTTCGCCGTCATGCCCGAACGGAGTATGCCCGATATCATGCCCCAGGGCAATTGCCTCAATAAGATCCTCGTTTAATCCCAGATAACGACCGATGGCCCTGGCAATTTTCGACACCAGTTGAACATGAAGCACCCGGTGGGTAATGTGATCATGGTGGATCAGATAAAAAACCTGGGTTTTGTCGATATATCGCGTGTAGGCCCGCGAATGCAGGATACGGTCCGCATCAGCAGAAAATGACTGGCGATATCCCTCTTCGAGACGCTCATCATGAAAACGGCGCATTCCTTCAGCACTCAAGGTGGCAATGGGAGACAAAATCTCGGTTTCCCGTTGTTTCAGAGCCAATCTGATCATATCAAGTCTTTCATCTTTAAATTTGTCCATTTTCGATCATGCTCTCCATAAGTTTAATGTAATCGATCCCTGCAACTCTGAATCCTTCCTTGCCGTATTTCATATTAGCTTCAAGAACATAAAGTTTGCCGTCATATTCAACGATATCGATACCCACATCGTCCCACTGGCATCTCCGGGCGGTATCCAGTGCAAGATCAAGGACGTTTTGGGGAACAGGATCCAGACTGACGGTTGCGCCCAAAGCAACATTGCATCTGAATTCGCCCTGCGACGCAATGCGCCAGTACGCATGGGCGATTATATTCCCGATAATAACAACCCGCATATCCCGGCCGGCCGGCAGGTACTCTTGAATATAGGCAGGGTTCGACAAGTCGCAGTATGTACGAAGATCGTCTTGATTTTGGACAAGGTAAACTCCTCTTCCCATGGCCGATCCCCTTGGAATTTTGGCGATAAAAGGAAATTCAAAATGATCGCAGATGGCGCCTTTCTGGCGCTTTCCATAGAACACCCTTGTTCTGGGGTGCGGTATTTCGAGCAGGTCAAACAGGGCTGTCTGCTTGATTTTATCCTGAACACATTTGTAGGTGTGATAGCTGGGAAAGGTTTTTTTACCCATGGCATCAAATAGTTCGGCATAGAAGGTGGTCGGATAGTATATCTTATCGGCACTTCGGATCAGATCCGCTTCTTGCCGGCTGTAATCGGAAAAATTCGTCCTCACTCCCAGGGTCATAACATTCTTGCACCCTTTAAGGCGCGCCTCAAAGGCGATGACTTTTTTAGAATTTTTCATGTTTCAACATTGTGTATGGCAATTATGAATCAAATAGTCCTTGTATTATGTCATGGCTCCGTTTGGTATGACTCCCCGACCAGTATATTCGTCGACATATGCTGCACGTCTGGAAGGTATCGTGAGTTCCCCAGATATAGTCGGGCACCATCCCCTGCACAGAATCTTTGTCCAGTTGCCGGATGCGGGTATTGCATCGGATGCATCGTGAAAACGGCTGTGTTTCTTTCGGAACAATGCCGAGCGCGCTAATCACTTCCCTGAGCTGCTCAAATGGATTGTTTGATTTAATAAAGAGAAGCTTTTGTGACGTGTTCCGATCCCGAATCCGCTCGGTGCGGGTAAGCAGTATCCGGTTTTTTTTTCTGGCATCAACAAAACCGATGCTAGTAACATCCGGCTCATAAAGAGTATCAAATCCCAGAATCCGCAGCCATTTTGCCAGCTTCCCCAGCGTCACCTCCGCTGCAAAGCATATTTCATTTGCTCTGTTCATCTGCTCAGCGGTGAAATCGTCCTTAAAGTTACGGTTCCTTTATTCCGGCGGTATCAACACAAACATGGACGAAGAAACAGAAACATCAGCCCAGAATCTGTCGACATCAAGCTGAAAACCCGAACCATCATCATTTGATAATACCAGACGAAAAGGGACCCTGTATCCCTTTATATTCTGCATTCTGCTAAATTCCGCTCGATACGCAAGAGCACCGGTTAAACCAAACACCTCGACCTTACGAACATCTTTCTTGTTCGCATCAAGGTATATCTTCTCATGAATATTTCCCCATCCTTTTTTTAGAATAAGGACATACCCATCTTCAGGCTCGTCCGTCTCGCCCGGGCGGAATCGCTCTACCTGCTGCTGCGACGCATTAGCCGGCGTGCGGCGGGCAGGGGTACTTTTTATTACAACGGCTGAATTATGTTTATTTACCGGAACACGGCCTGCTAAAATATTTACAATATCATCGGATTTGATGGGTACTGACAATAATCTTTTAAGAGTGAAATTTGTTGCGGGTTGTTTATAAAATTGACCCTGGGCATGGGAAAAAAGATAGACCAATTGACCGTCACTTGCAAAGCTTACCAGAGGCTGGCCTGAGACGCTGCGAAGTGCGACACGAAGTCTGTCAGGCGCTGACGCCACCCAGGCCATGTTGGAGACCAGATCCTTTTTCTTTTTTTTCCAGAACGTTATCCTGCCCACACCTTTGAAGGTTTTGAGTTCAAGATTCTGATTTTTCAGAATCGAAATAAGCTCCCGGGCTTCAGATAAAGCTTTGAGATCCTCTGGCCTTTTTGAAACCCTTGCTGTAAGGCTGCTGCAGGCTGAGAAAAAAAATGCTCCGATCAAAAGAATTGTTGCAAGTTGCTTGTTTTGTCTTACTGGTCGCATTCTTTTTTTCGAAACCATCAAAATTTTTTTCCGGTTAATTCCTGAATTTTTTTTTCAAGATCTGCTTTGTCTTTGTCTTTTTCTTTTTTCAACAAAGATCGCTTGTAAAATTGAAGCGCCTTTTTCTTATCGCTTACTTTCAGGTATACATCTCCAAGGTGTTCCAGTATAATCGGATCATCGGGCACCAGGTTTACAGCCTTTTTCAGATACTTCAACGCCTTGATAAAAAGGCCTTTTTTATAGTATACCCACCCCAGGCTGTCCGTAATATAGCCGTCATCAGGCTTTTGTTTTAACGCTGCTTTGATAAGACGTTCGGCCTCATCCAGATTCTTTCCCAATTCTGCATAGGTATAGCCAAGATAATTTAATGCATTGGCATTCAGGGGGTCAAGGCTTATCACCGTTTTCATCGCTTCTATGGAAGCTTCTTTCCTGTCCCACTTGTCATAAACAACACCCAGGCGAAAATGGAGTTTGGTATTTTCAGAATCAATTTCAAGTCCTTTTATAAGAACGTTTTCAGCTTTTTCGAATTCCTCTTTCTCTTCGTAAAATGAACCCAGATAGAGCAGAAACTCCGGATTATCAGGTAGTTTTTTAATAACATCCTTTAAATAATTAATCGCTTCTTCGATTTTTCCCTGTTCCTGATATAGAAATGCAATATTAACCGCAGCTTCTTTATAAAACTTAGAATCCGGCATCACCTTGTTAAAATGCACAAAAGCCTTGTCTTTGTTTTTTTTTTCATCAAAGGCAATGCCTGCAACAAAATGAAGATCTGAACTATCCGGCGCACCATTTAACATTCCTTCAAGAACGACGATGGCAGCATCATAATTCTTTGGATCTAAATAGAGCTGAATAACCTTTCTTACAACTTCCTTTTGTGTCAAGCTCCTGGTTCCCAGATCAATAAAAAGTTTCTCAGCATCCTCTTTCATGCCCTTTTTATGATAATAATAACCCAGCTCCATGGCAGCCCTTATGTTTTTGGGATCCTCTTTCAGAACTTTTTGGTATAATTGAATAATTTTCTTCTCTTTGCCCAGGGTTTTGAATAGTTTTATCAGCTCAAAATGCGGTTCCTCGAGGTTGGGGTTTAATAATAAAGTTTTTTGAAATTCATTTTCAGCCTCAACTGCTTTACCTTGGGCTGCATAAATCTTTCCGATAAAGAAATGCCCTGCATACGATCCAGGAAAGTTTTGAATAAGCTGTTTGTAGGTCTTTAGGGCCTTGCCCAGTTTGCCTTCTTGCATATACAGATCGCCTAAAAGCAAAAAAATATTTTCTTGTTTCGGATCAATGGATACAACCTTTTCATATGCAGCGATGGCATCATCTACTTGTTTAAGTCCCTGTTTAAGCTTACCATACAGGATAAGAGCCAGAACATTGTCGGGGGTTTTTTCTAAAATCTTTTCAAAGATATTCAATGCTTTATCGTTGTCTTTCAACTGAAGGTAAAGAATTGCCAGCTCTCTTTGCAGATATAAAGACTCAGGATCAATTTCAATCGCTTTATTGAGGTGCTCAACCGCCTTATCAAGGTTGCCCTTTTTCCGCTCCAACTGTGACTCTGTAAAGTAGTAATAGTGGCTTTCGGGTTTAATAGAAGCAACCTGTTCTTTTCCCGGCAGTGTAATATTCTTATAATAAGAACAACGTGGAAAAAGTAAGATGACCATAATAACGATGGTCAGGTTCAAATAACTTGCTTTCATCTATTTCACCGGGGCGCAAACTCGACGCTTGCAGGATTTAGGTTTTATTGAATGTCCTGTTCGACAATCGTTCCGGGTTTTGGTGTGACGGTCTCTTTGGCCGGCTTTGCTTCGGGGACCGGTTTTGGTGCCGTCTTAATGTCTTCAAGATCGCTTCTTAATCGACTCAGTGCCTGCTGGAAAGTTTTCTGTTGTTTGTTCAGTGCGAGGTCAAGAGTCTTTTTGTCTACCTTGGCAGTTGACAGTGAAGCAATATCTGCTTGGATTTTCAGTAAATCATCTTTGACTTTGTTGACAGTTTGAGAAAGATTTGCCAATTCTTTAGAAAATTTATGATCAAAGTCTTTGACGTTTGAGGTGATATTTTCAAGATCCTTGGGAATGGAAGTTAATGTTTTGTCGATTACAGCTAAGGTGCTTGCCGTCTTTTTATTGTCTATTTTCCTGGCGGATCTGATATACTTTATAGCTGTTGTTGCTTCTTTCAGGTTCGCCTGTAAAGAAGCGGTTGTCTTTTCAAGGGACGCAATCCTATTAGTCAGGATTTCTTCCAGATTTTCTTGTTGCTTGTAAAGGGTCTGAACCCCCATAGCCCCTGTGCGGTTAATTTTGAAGATGCTCTTTTTTATATCGAAATAGGCAACAAGAATTATTACACCGATCAGACAGGGGATAAGGATCGAAATTCGTGTTATACGCCTATTTAATTTTTCTAGTTGAGGATCATCTGTTTCCTCTTGAAACCGAGTTTCCGTGCTTTCATCATCGATGCGAATTTTAAATTTAGTTGATTCTATGTCTGTCATTTTACCTATTCCCATTCGATTGTGCCGGGTGGTTTTGAGCTGATATCGTAAACGACACGGTTGGTGCCGGATACTTCATTGATTATCCGGTTTGAAATTTTTCCGAGAAGTCTGTGGGGCAGTTTAGCCCAGTCTGCCGTCATTGCATCTTTACTTGTTACCGCGCGGATGGCCACAATGTTTTCATAGGTCCGCTTGTCTCCCATGACGCCCACACTCTTAATAGGTAAAAGAACGGTAAAAGACTGCCACAGTTTTTTATAGTATCCGCCGTTCTTTATTTCCTCAAGCAAAATGTCATCAACTTCTCTTAATATTGAAAGGCGCTTTTTGGTGATTTCTCCAATGATCCTGATGGCAAGGCCAGGACCCGGAAAAGGTTGACGCCATATGAGGTCTTCGTCAAGACGTAACGCCTCACCCAGAAGACGGACTTCATCCTTGAACAGGTATTTTAAGGGTTCTATAAGTTTTAACTTCATTTTTTTTGGAAGACCGCCCACGTTGTGATGGGATTTAATGACCGATGTAGGGCTGCCAAATGCAGATTGTGACTCAATGATATCCGGGTAAAGGGTTCCCTGTGCTAAAAATTCAACGTTTTTTATCTTTTTGGCTTCGGTTTCAAAGACATCCATAAAGATTTTACCGATAATTTTTCTCTTTCTTTCCGGGTCAGTAACACCGGAGAGTGCTTTTAGAAATTTGGTTCTGGCGCTTACAAACCGGATATTGATTTTAAGATGTTGTTTCAGGGTTTTTTTGAGCTTATCAGCCTCATCCTTTCTAAGAAGACCGTTATCCACAAATATACAGGTAAGGTTTTTTCCGATGGCTTTGTGGGTCAGCAGGGCTGTGATTGATGAATCGACCCCGCCGCTTAAATCCAGAATTACTTTCTTATCTCCGACGGTTTCTCTGATTTGAGCAATGGCGTCCCTGGCAAAGGACTTCATAGTCCATGTACGTTTGCAGCCGCACACATCAAAAAGGAAGTTGCGAAGCATTGTTTTGCCCTTGGATGTGTGTTCAACTTCGGGGTGGAACTGAAAGCCATATAAATTTTTATCAGGATGAACAGTTGCAGCTATCCTTGTGTTTTCAGTAGAAGCCGTTATTCTAAAACCAGGGGGCAGCTTCTCAATAGAATCGCCATGGCTCATCCAGGTGTTTGTTTTTTCTTCAACATCTTTAAACAGACCCGTCTGATCTATTACTGTGAGCTCTGCAAAACCGTATTCACGCTTTTGGGCACTTTTAACGGTTCCACCCAAGGTGTCGATCATAAATTGCATGCCATAGCAGATTCCAAGAACAGGAATTCCAAGATTAAAAATCGATTCATCGCTCTTAGGGCTGTTTTTTTCGTAAATGCTTGCAGGTCCTCCTGAGAGTATGATCCCTTTGGGTTTCAGGTTTCTGATATAATCAAGATCAACATCAGGCGGATCGATCTGGCAGTATACATGGAATTCCCGCACACGGCGGGCGATGAGCTGGTTATACTGTGATCCAAAATCTATGATCAATATCATGGGCGCAGTCACAAATATTTCTTCAGGTTGATTTGCCAGAGGCAGAGAAAAAGGGCTGTTTTAGTATAAAAATTATTATAAAACAGATTTTATTATTAGGCAATGAACTTGAGAAAAAAGGACGAATATGTTAGAAGCTGCCCAAAATGTCAACTCAATTCTGGTTTATGGTTGTTTGATGCCCAAGGCACGCCGGTCCAGATAAATTCTCCATGAGATCTTCGCAACTTGTAACTATTCAGCCACTAAGACACAAAGACACAAAGGAAATAAAAATATATCAATTTTACACTCTTATCTGAAAGAAAAGAATGCATTGCAAGAAAAAAGTAGAACAATAATATTCAATAATCTTGGTGTCTTGGTGCCTTGGTGGCAAGATACCTGAGCAGTTACCGTAACTTTACAATAAGTGATGGGGAATAAGATGATAAAAGACTCGCCAGTGGGCTCCGGAATTTATTGAGAAGTTACGGAAATTCGGGTTTAATGCTGTTATGAACAAAATGATAGTCCAGATTTATGAGGTGCAAACACCTTCTGAGGCTGAAAAACTGATGGAACTCGGAGTGGATCATATCGGTAGTGTTGTTGTTTCCCAAGAGGTCTGGAAGCTCCCGTTAATCAGAGATACGATCAATATGATTGATGGCTCAGCCGCCCGGAGCAGCTTGATACCGCTTTTCAGCAACCTCGATGCCGTACTCCGTACCCTCGATTATTATAAACCCGACATCGTCCATTTTTGTGAAGACTTAACATTTCAAAACGGTGGTTGGGGAACCTGTGAAGAACTTATTTTATTACAGGAAAATGTTAAAAAAAGATTTCCTGGGATCAAGATCATGCGTGCTATTCCAATATCGCAACCCGGGATGAATGATCATGTAGCCACCATTGAACTGGCCAGGTTGTTCGAACCGGTCAGCGATTATTTTTTGACAGATACTTTGCTGGTAAAGGAATCCGGATCTTCCTTTGACCATCAGCCGGTCAAAGGTTTTGTCGGTATAACCGGTCATAAATGCGATTGGGATATTGCCGCAAAGCTTGTTGAATCGAGCCGTATCCCCGTTATACTGGCAGGTGGTATTTCACCCGATAATGTGTTTGATGGCATTATGCATGTTCGTCCGGCAGGAGTTGACAGTTGTACGAGGACAAATGCTGTTGATTCAGAAGGGTGTCTCATAAGGTTCAAAAAGGATATTGGCAAAGTCAAACGCTTTGTTGATGAGACCCGGAGAGCAGAGAGAGCTATTGGACACAGATGAACACAGATTGTCAGGATATAAAATATAAAGCACTAACTGAGAAAATTATTAAAATTTTCTATATTGATATCTGTGTATATCTGTGTCCTATAAAATAAAAAGGAGTTAATAACAATATGTATGAAAGCAGTGATTTAAGAAAAGGTTTGAAAATCGAGATTGATGGGGAGCCTTACGTGATAGTTCAGTTTGAATTCGTCAAACCCGGCAAGGGGCAGGCCCTTTACAAATGTAAACTAAAAAATATGCTGACAGGTGCTCAATTTGATCGAACATTTAGATCCGGCGTTAAATTCAACGAAGCAAACCTCGAAGAGCTTGAAATGGAATATCTGTTTTCAGATGGTGACCGTTACTGTTTTATGAATACAGCTACCTATGATCAGGACTTTCTCACCCGGGAGCAGGTGGGCGGTTCCCTTAATTTATTAAAGGAGAACACGGTTTGCAATGTTCTTTTTTTCGAGGAAAGACCGATTGGAATAGCCCTGCCCAATTTTGTAGATTTAAGGATTGTCCAGGCTGATCCCTGGGCAAAGGGTGATACAGCTGCAGGAAGCACAAAGTCGGCGACACTGGAAACAGGTTATGTGGTCCAGGTTCCTCACTTTATCGAGGAGGGCGAACTTGTTCGCATCGATACCAGAACCGGTGAATATGTGGAGCGTGTCAAGGAGTAAAAAATGGGTGTTTCGTAATGCGACAATTTTTTCAAAGGGCTAAAATGTTACCATCATTGTTGTTTGATACTGTACTTCTTTATTCTGTTTCCGTCCTTCTCTTCCACGGTAATAATATATGTTCCAATGGCTATTTTTTCCTTTTCCTTGGGGATTCTTCCAATTGTATTAAGAACATATCCTGAAAAAGTATCATATTCCTTTAAGTCGGGAATATCCATCCCTATGATTTCATTGACCTCATCAATATCAGACTTTCCAAGTACAATCCATTCCTTGGTTTTGAGTTTGACAATATGCGGCTCCTCCTTATCGGTTTCATCGCTTATCTCTCCGACAATCTCTTCGAGGGCGTCCTCAAGCGTTATCAGCCCGGATACCCCGCCGTATTCATCCACAACAATCGCCAAATGATGCTTTCTTATCTTAAATTGATGAAGGAGCTTGTCCAATTTTTTGTTTTCCGGGACAAAATAGGGCTTTGTCATAATTTTGCGGACATCAATTTCCGTGTCTGATGTTACCTGATGCAAAAAGAGGTCCTTGATATTTATAATGCCGATGACATGATCTATGTCATCCTCAATTACCGGAATTCTTGTAAAGCCAGACTTAACGATATCTTCTAAATGCAGTTTCTCGTCAGCTTCAATAACGAACATGTCCGCTCTTGGCGTCATTATCTCCGAAGTATTGGTGTCATCGAATTCAAAAATTTTATGTATCAGTTCCTTTTCTTCCTCTTTGATTTCTCCTTCTTCTTCAACCGCTTCAACAAAAGTCATCAATTCCTCTTCCGTTATCTTCGGTGTCCTCTTGATTTTACCGGTTAGCATGGGAATAAAATTTAAGAATTTGATAACCGGATAAAACAGGTTTGAAAGCCAATATATTGGATATATAGAAATTCTTGCTATTAATATATTATTTTGTGTGGCAACTGATTTCGGCAATACCTCGCCAAAAACCAGAATAAGGAAAGTCATAATTCCAGTGGCAAGACCCACCGCATAATTCGGAAAAATATTAATTGTGACGGAAGTTGCCAGGGCAGATGCACCAACATTCACTATGTTGTTTCCGATAAGGATGGTGGAAAGGAGCTTGTGCGGATCATCCTTCATCCGCTCGATGAGCATGTAAGTTTTGCCTTTGTCCTTGGCAAGATGCCGGGCTTTTATTTTACTAATTGAGAAGAGGGCGGTTTCAGTTGAAGAAAAGAAACCGGACAGTAAAAGTAAAATAATCAATATGATAACCTGATTAAGCATAATGTTTAAGTCCCTATAAAACTTAGTTATACGGATAAATTTCTAATGATATTTGTATTTCATTTAATCTAAATGTAACTTCTCAATAAGTGATGGTAAACAAGATGATAAAAGCCCCGCCTACTGATAATAAAATATAAAAAATCTGGAACTCGCATGTAAGTGAGCCTAAAGAAAAAACAGTAGTCAATCCTTTAATACCAACTGTTTAATGGCGTCAATCATATGTTAAAAGATGAATCTTGTTATTAGCTGTTTTTTCTTAAGGCTCTCTAACACGCTCAAACAGCCAGCTCTTTTACATTTTATCACCAGTGG
>JAUVVL010000134.1 GCA_030604635.1 Desulfobacteraceae bacterium | reverse complement strand
GGAAAGCGCTTTCAGCGCAAATCAGTTTTTATTTAAATTGGTAGTGCCAAAGGCACATACATTAACTTTAGCTCACTTTAGCTCACTTCAAACTTTAGGCACTACCAGGTTACTACTTTTGCAGGCAGAGCCATCTATCTCTGACCTGGCCCAAATGACCAGATTTTTTATGACTAAATAAAACTTTCAAATAAAGGAGTTCATAAGGCCTATGATTGAAGTTCTTAATCTTACTAAATTTTTCGGCACAATAAAGGCTGTTGACAACATCTCCTTTAAAGTTGAAAAGGGTGAAATACTCGGTTTTTTAGGTCCCAATGGCGCCGGAAAAACCACTGCCATGAGGATTATTGCCGGCTTTATCCCTTCATCAAGCGGCACGGCTATCATCGGCGGTCATGACATCATCGACGATTCATTGTCAGCCAGGAAAATGATGGGATATTTACCTGAAAATGCGCCCGTATATCCGGATATGACTGTTTTCGATTATCTGGATTTCTGCGCCCAGATCAGAGGTTTTGCCAGGACAAATCGACAGGCAAAGGTTAAGGAAACAATAGAAAAATGTTTCCTGTCTGAAGTAACCTATCAGACGGTCAGTACCCTTTCTAAGGGCTTCAAACAGAGAGTATGCTTTGCCCAGAGCATTCTTCATGACCCGGAATATCTGATACTAGATGAACCCACCGACGGACTAGATCCTAATCAGAAGCATGAAGTCAGACAAATGATACGGGAAATGAGCCCTGAAAAGGCAATCATTCTTTCCACCCACATCCTCGACGAAGTTGATGCCGTATGCAGCAGAGCCATTATTATTGCTGATGGCTGTATAGTAGCGGATGACACACCAGAGAATCTCAGGGCCAGATCATCTTTTTATGGCGCAGTTTCACTGTCCCTCGCAAATACCGAACCCCAGGCCCTTCTAACCTGTATTCAAAATATAGACGGGGTTAAAACCGCAGATATTCTTGTAAATAACAATAGTGAATTAAAGGTTCGAATATATCCGGAACAACCTAATTCCTTCATCGCAGATAAAATTATGTCCACCATGCTGGACAATAATTACAATGTAAGATCTGTTTTTGTCGAACAGGGACGATTGGATGAAGTTTTTCGTGACATAACCGTTAAGTAGTGCTTGACCGAAAACCCCGGTTTTCGGTCAAAAACTCGAAACTCGCCTGATCTTATAAAATGGTCGAAATTCTTTACCCTGTTAAATCATTAAAAATGATATCCGAATAAATCTAAAAATTGTATTTTGAACAAATGCCGATTAAATATCAGGATATATATTTAACAGGGCGGGCAAATTCGAATACCAAATGACAAAATGGCCGAAACAAATTCATTGGGAATTCAATGTTTTTAAAATGTTTTTGTCATTGGAGCATTTTCATTTTTGTCATTCCCGCCTGCCGGATGCCTGCCCGCAGGCGGTTAACAATTAACAATTAATTGTTAATTATTAATTATTAACTGTGAAGACACAAAGCACAAAGAAAATAAAAATATATCACAGGTGGTGTATGAGAATTCAAAGCTCAACAAACAACATCTCAGCCATATTCAAACGGGAACTTTCAGGTTATTTCGGATCGCCGGTTGCATATGTATTTATCGTAATATTTTTACTTTTGATAGGGTTTTTCACATTTTATATCAGCCGTTTCTTTGAGATTGGCCAGGCTGATTTAAGAAGTTTTTTCCAGTGGCATCCATGGGTTTTTATGTTCCTTATCCCTGCCATGGCCATGAAACTCTGGTCAGAGGAAAGGCGTTTGGGAACCATAGAACTGGTGTTAACTCTCCCGGTCACCGTAACCGAAGTCATTCTCGGAAAATTTCTGGCAGCCTGGTTTTTTATCGGCATCTCCCTGTTTTTAACATTTCCCATGGTTTTAACCGTTCTATACCTGGGAAGCCCTGATATTGGCGCCATACTATGTGCATACGTGGGCAGTTTCCTCATGGCCGGCGCATTTCTGAGCGTGGGCATCATGACATCATCCCTGACGCGGAGCCAGGTTATCAGCTTTATACTGTCAGTGGTCATTTGCCTGTTTTTTATATTAGCGGGCTATCCACCGATTACCGATCTCCTCTCCGGCTGGGCGCCGCTCTGGCTTGTAAATCTGGTTTCGAAATTAAGCTTTCTTTCACACTTTGCTTCCATTGAAAGGGGGGTTCTCGATTTACGTGATTTAATATACTATTTTTCTGTTATATTCTTCATGTTGTTTTTAAATAGCGCTATTATTCAAAACCGAAAAACGTCCTGAATAAATTTTAGGAGCTAGTAAAAACGGAGGAGAACTAAATGTCTGACAAGAAAAAAGGTTTTCATAAAACACTTTTTTCAGCAGGCGGACTGATTCTGATCCTGCTCATACTTGTTCTTGTAAATGTTATCTTCTCCCGGGCTAATTTGCGCTGGGACACTACCAAAGACAAATTGTTTTCCCTTTCTGAAAGCACAAAAAAGATAATATCCAAACTTGACGAAGACGTTACAATAAAGGTGTTTTGCAGCAAAGATATCGTCAACACACCGCTTCACATCAAAAACTATGCCCGCAGAATGCTCGATTTTCTATCCGAGTATGAATACTATAGCAGCGGAAAAGTCAGCATCGAAGTCTACAATCCCATAATCGATTCAGAAGAAGAAGAGTGGGCCCAGAAATATGGAATCAAAGAAATCAACCTTTCAACCGGCGACACCATATATTTCGGGCTGGTGGCAATGGCTGCCGACCAGGAAGAAACCATAAAATATTTAGATCCGTCCAGAGAAAAGCATCTTGAATATGATATTACTCGGATTATCACCAGAGTTCAAACTCCTTACAAAAAGAAAATCGGCATTATCAGTGGTTTTCCGGTGTTCGGACAATCCCCCGGGGGGCATAACATGCTAAACCGGTTCCAGAGAATGCAGCCCTGGCTGTTTGTAACTGAACTGAAAAAAACATACGACGTAAGTAATATAAGCTTATCTTCCGAAACCATAGACAGTGATATAGATCTTCTGATCATTGTCCATCCCAAAGTTCTGGGCGAAAAACTCCAGTATGCAGTCGACCAGTATGTTTTACGTGGCGGTAATGTCATCTTGTTTTCAGACCCCTTTGCTATTATGGATACCACTCCCGGTCAATCCCAAGCCTCGATTCCGGAAAAACTCTTAACAGCATGGGGTGTTAAAATGGACAGCACAAAAGTAGTTGTCGATTTTGACTATTCCACCAGGCTGATGACAGGTCAAAACCGGGTTGAGAACAGTCCGTTGTGGCTATCACTTCAACCTGAATCTTTTAATTCGGGCAATATTATCACTGGGAAACTTGAGTCAATGCTGCTGCCGGTTGCCGGCGCCATCCAAAAAATTCCGCAAAGCGGTTTCGAGTATGAGCCCCTGCTTCAATCCAGCACCAATGCTTCTTTGGTAGAAGGATTTATGGTCCGTTTTGGTGCCAGTGAAATTCGCCGAGATTTTAAACCTTCAAATAAAAAATTCGATCTGGCTGCAACCATCAGGGGGGTTTTTAAAACCGCCTTTCCCAACGGAAGACCCGAAACCGACAAAAATGATTCACAGGATAATAAACAAAATTCATCGTCTGAAACCGTCAAATCAATATACAAGCATTTGAATGCAGGCAAAAAAAATTCGACCCTAATCATTATCGCAGATGCAGATTTGCTTTTCGATAATTACTATGTGAACAAGCAGAATTTTCTTGGTTTAAATATTTCCAGAGTCTTTAACGATAATCTCAATTTTCTCTTAAATGCCAGTGAAATGCTAACCGGCAACCAGGAACTGATCAACATCCGGTCCGGTGGAAGATTCGAAAGGCCGTTTACCCGTGTTCAGGAACTTGAAAAAAGTGCTCAGGCACGATGGCTGGCAACGGAGCAGGAACTTGTGCGTAAAGTAGAAGAAACAAACCAGAAATTGAGGGAGCTTGAGCGGCAAAAAGATACCACACAGCGATTTATTATCAGTGCAAAGCAGGAAGCTGAAATACAAAAATTCAAACAGGAAAAACTGCGAATAAATAAAGAACTGAAAAAGGTCCGTAGAAATTTAAGAGCAGACATCGAGTCATTGGGCAGCGCTGTAAAATTCATCAATATTTTTCTTATGCCCCTGCTTGTAAGTATGGCCGGAATTTTTTATGCGCTTTACAAGCGGAAAAAAATGGTGAAGCTCCCCGCCTTAAAAGGCGGGGGTTCTGCCTTGCGGCAGTGCTTCGCGGCGGGGAGCAGACCGGTCAAAGACATTCAACACCGCTAAAGGGTATCATGAAATCGAAAAACTTTATCATTCTTTTGACGATCTGTTGTGTTCTTGCCATTATAACGTTTTTTATCTTCAATAAAAATTCGAACACAAACCAGCAGGCGATATTAGGACAAAAACTGTTTGACAGTCTCCGGGTGAATGACATTGCCAAAATCACCATAAATAGTACGGAAGGTGCTGTTATCCTTAAAAAGGGAAAAACCATCTGGGCGGTTGAAAATAGATTCAACTACCCCGCAGATTTTTCAAAGATAACCGACCTTGCCAAGAAACTCAAAGAATTGAAGATCGGCAGGCGTTTCAGTGCTTCAGGAGATATCATTTCTCGTCTAAGTCTGCATCGCCCGGATAAAAAAGAGATTCCATCCAGCCAGAAAGGAATACAGATTGTCCTGGTTGACAAGCAAGATAAAATACTTTTGGATTTAATTCTTGGTAAAATCAGAGAGTCCTCATCCCGAACCGGTGGTCAGTACGTCATGCTATCCACAACATCGACGGTTGATCTGGTAGACAAAAACTTCCGTTTTCTTGAAAAAGAACCTAACCAATGGCTTAACAAGGACTTAATCGATATCAAGGCAAAAGATATTGAGAAGGTAATATGTTTTACACCTGGGCGTGAAAGAATTCTTTATGCCATCAAGAGGCCTGAAAAAGAAAAAGCCCCTGTATTTGTCAATGCGCCCCGGGGCAGAAAAGTCGAGACTTCAAAGATTAATCAGGTGGTTGAAGCACTTACTGCTCTTAAAATAGAAGATATTGCCGACCCCGGGGAAAATGTCAAACAAACGGGATTTAAAAACACGCCTTGCTTCGAATTTCATCTTTTTGATGGTATTGTTTACAATATCTATCCCGGCCTTGCAATTGATAACGACAGTGAAAAGTATTATTTCCGTGTCTACGCAAGTCACGTACCTTCAGAAGCCAAAGAGAGTGATGTTACAACCGATTCGAGCCAGGAAGAAAAAAGCAGACAGAAAAATCGGGCTGAACTTTCGGTCAAAGTAAACCGCTTGAATAAAAAATTAGGTTCCTGGACATATATTATTTCCAAGTGGGAAAACAACAAATTTATAACTGATCCTGAAGAGTTTTTTGAATTGGGTGAAGCAAAAATTGCGGGGCCGATTCCCACCAAAGAGAAGACAAACCATTTATTTGGATACGAATCGAGTTGTTTCACCAAATGTTCCCTCAAACTGCGCTAATTTTTTCCTGAAGCATTGCCCTTGCAAGCTTTAGATCTTCCCGGCTAGTGATTTTTATATTGCTTTTGCTTCCATTTATCATTTTTACGCTTACTCCCAGCCGCTCCACAAGCAATGCATCGTCGGTGCCACTGTATCCATCCTGCCGTGCCTTTTCATGGGCTTTTATGATCAGATGGTATTGAAACGCCTGAGGGGTCTGGGCCAGCCAAATGGCATCTCTTACAAGTGTTTTCTCAATAATGCCAGATTTTCCAACACGCTTCAAAGTATCGCCGGCCGGCACGCCAAGAATACAGGCCCCGGTCTCTTTTGCGCCGATGATACAGGCCGTTAGTTGTTCGGAACGAATAAATGGGCGCACACCATCATGGATGACAACCGTATCTGTTTTATCATCTAACGCTTGAAGTCCGTTATATACAGAATCCTGGCGCTGTGCGCCGCCAGGAACAAGGTTAACTTTCTTTTGAAGTTTTATGAGGGAAAGTATGTTCTTTTGACAATAATCTAAATCTTCTTCGGGAATTACAAGAAAAATACTTTCTATTTTATCACATGCATCAAACGCCATTAGCGAATAAGCCAGAATCGGGCGCCCCGCAAGGTCCAGGTACTGCTTACGTACGGTGTCATTCATCCTGACGCCTTTACCGGCAGCAACAATAATCGCAGAAACCATAATTGTATATCGAGACCTTTGAAAAATGCTCAATTTTGCCTGCCCAGTTAAATCTTTTAAAATTTAACCGGGGTTCAAGTTCAAGGAAGGCGAAAATTTTAACCGCAGGAATACATTGAGTATTTTGAGGATTAAAATTTGAGCCTGACATCCCGCCAATGGCGGGAGGCAAAAGGGGGCGTTTTGCAAAGGTCTCATATCATGAGTTATCGGTTAAAAGTTGTTGGTTATGGGACAATAACCATTTGTGGATGGAAACTATCTAAGGTAATTCAGCTCGTTAGGCAGCGGAATACCCTTGCCCATTGTATCTTCACCGTAATTTACACTGGCAAGGATTTCAATATCCTTTAACGCCCGGGTATCACCTTCAAAGGTAACCTTTGTAATGTTTTCTTTCTGAATCTTGCCCCCTGCCCACTGGATATCAAGTACACTGCTGGCATCAAATCTGTCTTCACCGACACACAGTTCCACCTGACCCCCGTAATGCTGGACGGTCTTGGCTACCAGAAGGCTGGGTCTGCTGTGAAAACCGAGCTTTACAGGAACGCCTACCGTAATAAATGTACGGTCAATGTTCTCATTTAGTATCTCCTGAGCCAATTCTTTACCGGTTGTAAGAAAGTGGCATACATAGTAGAGGCCGTAGTTAATTGTGCGATCCAGAAGCTCTTCAGGATTAATCAAAGAGAGCAATTGGTCCTGAACCTGTTTGTATATATCCTTGTATCCTGCTTCGTGGAGGTGGCGCTCATAAAAATGGAGAAGCCTTCCGATCATTTGAAGAAGATGAAATACAACTGAGAAAAAGCCGCGGAGATCTTTAAGCTTCCGGTTGCCGAACCTGTATCCTCCGTGGATTACATATGTATCAAAGGAAGACTGAAGATTGTGCACCAGCATTTCAAATCGCCTCATCTCCACCTCGTTGACCTTACTCGGAACTATCTCCAGTATCTCTTTCAATTCATAGGGTTCATAAAATCCGATGGGCTCAAAATTAGCTGCGATACTTAAAAACTCACTGGCGATTTTAACGATATTTTTCTTCTGAAGATCCTTGTCTATATCATCAATATCATAATCGAGCATTTCACTGGTTATAATACCCGGAAAATCATCCATATCATAATTCTCGTCAGGTACGGGTATATTAAGCCGTCTGGCCTCATCAAGTATAACAGGGGCCAATTTCATCAGAGTCTTTCTAAAAAAATAAAAAGTTGCAGTCCCTTCCTTTTCAAAAGGCTTAATATCCGAAAGGCCATAGAAACCAACACGATTTAAGATATGTGTTTGCGAATAGCCCCCAAGGCTCAAATGCCTGACAGCAGCCGTAAGCTCCCTGTAAAAATACCAGTCCTTGCTGTTTTTAGCGCCGTGAAAATCGAGAAAGTCTTCCAGAACCTGGGATATGCCTATCAGCCTTGAAAAGAGCTTCTTTGTAAAAAGATACTTGGGTGAAGTAAACTTTGAAATGTAGGTGCAACACTTCAGGTAGTCGTAAGAAAATATCCTGACCTTTTCGGCAAAAGAGATGTCGCGAACGGTTTTTTGAAATTCCATTGTTTACATCATGTCCTTCTGAGTTTCGGAAACGGCCCTGTCGAGCTTCTTTTTGAGGCTTGCCGGCAATCCCTCTATGTCCACATTTAAAAATCCGCGGACTATCGTCGATATTGCTCCATCCTCATCAAGGCCCCTTGCCATAAGATATTCTATCTCATGCTGATCGATCTTGCCCACAGCAGCTTCGTGAGACATTTCAACACCAGGAACATGGGCGGTAAGTTCTGGAATGGCTTGCATCAGACCGTCATTTAATATCAAGCCCTTACACTCCAAGTGTGCTTTAATACCGGCAACTTTTCCCACCAGATCGCCCCGGGCAATAATTGATCCTCCGGATGCAATCCCGCGCGATATTATCTCCGCGCGAGTGCCGGGTGCATTGAGCACAATCCGTGAACCCACATCCAAAAAACTCCCGCGGCTGGCAACAAGAATGCTTTGGAAGCGGGCAACGGCCCCTTTCCCGTTCAGATGGGTTGTAGGAAACATCTGGAGGGATCCTACTGGTCTTAAGGAAATATAATTGGAAATAATTACCCCGCCCTCCTCTACCTGGGCTACGGTTCTGGGACGAACATTTACCTTTTCGCCCCAGTCATGAATCATGGTAAAGACGAGCTTTGCCCCTTTTTTGACATAAAATTCGGAGATGCCGACATGCAGGCCTGTCACCATATGGGGTGCTGTTGCACACCCTGTAATTATATGGAGTTCCGAGTCTTCTTCAGCGATTGCAATGTTGTGAACATTTTGTGAAAACCCCTCTTTTGCAATATATAGGCAGGACTGCACAGGATGCTTTGTTTTAACCCCGGGGAGGGCGCGTATAAAATACCCTTCGTGAGGTATTTCCCTGGCCTGGAATGTAAACTTGTCAGTGTCAGGAGATATGTTTTTCCACATATAATCGGAAAGCCATTCGTGTTTTTCCTGAGCCTGGGATATGCTCATGACCTCCACGCCATCTTGCCTGGTTTTGCAGTGTATTACGGATTTGTCTTTCTGAATGAATGTGCCGGTACGGGCATTTTCATCAATATCAACGCCAACGTCTAAAAGCTGCTTTGCATCGGTTGATTCGATCTGTGACAACTTTTCAACATAGGCATGATCTTTTGCATCAACCTTGTAGTCTTCAAGGTTTATATCAAAGGCATTATCTCGTTTGAGCATCTGACGCACTCCTCATAGCCGTATTCTCTGATCCATTTTAATATCTCTCTTGCATTTCTCGAACAGCACAGAATTCCATTATAGAGGACTTGGCCCCTGTCCGCTGTGATATAATCCAGTATGTGGCCGGTGTGAGTAATAACCAGTGCGGATTTTGTCCTACCCGAAATGATTTCTTTATGGGGTCTCTCCTGGGGGCATCTGACTCCCCTGTTCAAGAGAGAATTTATGGCATCTCCGATAAGAACAATACTTTCAAGGTCGACGCCTGATTCGGGCTCATCCAGAAGAACCAGGTCCGGTTGCTGTGCCATAAGCTGAAGCAGCTCGGAACGCTTAATTTCACCACCAGAAAAATTATGGTTTACATCCCGGTAAAGAAGATCCGTAAAATTAAGTTGTTTTGCCAGCTCCTCGACATTTGTTGATCGATCAACATCACAGATCTCAACAATCTCTCTTGTCTTTAAACCGCTAATGGTCGGCGGTCTCTGAAAAGAGACACCAATACCCAGTAGAGCACGCTCGTTAATGGGCATGTCAGTGATGTCTTCGCCTTTAAAGATAATCTTTCCACGGGTCACGTTGTAGCCGGAAAATCCCATAATGGTCATCATCAGGCTGGTCTTGCCGGATCCATTGGGCCCGAAAAGTATGTGTGTTTCCCCTTTGGGGATTTCCATGTTAACGTTGTTCAGTATTGTCTTTCCGCCGACTACAACCTTGAGTTCTTCTATTTGCAACATAGCATCACCTCAATAGTTTTCTTTCATAAATGGCTATCCTGTCCAAATAAAACCTAAATCCTGCAAGCGTCGAGTTTGCCGGAGATAATTAAACGTCTCGGAATTTCTATCCCGCCAAGGCGGGAAAAATATATATCATTTACTAACCATTGTCCGCTTTCCGAGGTGTTGGAACAATGGAATAGTGGAATATGGAACCACAAAAAATGTAGCATCGCTTACAATTTTTGTAGGTATGGCTATAATTGTCATTAGATTTAAATAGTTATATAAAAAGCCTTTATCCATTGAACCCCTGTCTGCGTGCGGACACGCACAGGCAGGCATCATTCCAATATTCCATT
>JAUVVL010000363.1 GCA_030604635.1 Desulfobacteraceae bacterium | reverse complement strand
GCAGAGCGTAACTTAAATAGCCGCGATCATAAACTACCAGATCGCCAGGTTTTAAGTGTTGAAGGTGTTTCAACGCTTCATCCTGTTCGTTCATAGAGTTTACCAAGCTGAAATCATAAGCAATACGACTTTTCAACTGATACAGGCAGCTAATCAACCCCTGTGGATAGAAGGCATGACTGCATGGAAGTTTGTAGGCCCCTTTCTCAATCTTCATCAGGTCCCTTGGAACATTGACTTTACTTCCGTCGACGGCAAAAATTCTCCTGCCAAACCACCTGTAATCTTCTTTATCACCAATACGTTTTTCATATAATTCATTGATAGCGTCGGCTATTTGTTTAAATACCGAGGGCGAAAATCTTTTACGTGCTTCACTAAATGTCGATGCGGCTATAGGTTCTTTAAAAGCCAGACGAATACCGTGAGCATTGGCAATATCTAATAACTCGCAGAGCAATGAAGAGTATGATTCAAAATTTTTTGCAAATACAATGCGGTATAGGGCTAGAAGTATTGTCAAGGCATTCACTTTCTGAGATCGTTGCATTGATTGTTCGTCGACTTGCTTACAAATGAGCGCTATTTTTAGCTGTATCTTTTCCCATAAATCAAGCTCGCTTTCATGTAACTTCAGCTCTTTAATACATCGATCTAAGTTCCCGCCTTTAGCCTTTGGCCTATTAACCTTCTTTTCCAGCAAAATATCTTTATAGTCTTCCTCGATAGGACAAATATAAACGTCTTTTGGACAGCAGGTTTGTGCCGTCTTATCTGTCCTGTTTGTATTATAATTACCGGAAGTTTGTCCGATATGCAGCCAATTGGCGCTTTTGTAAATCGAGCCTTGAAATTGACTGGGATCAACATATGTTTCAAATAATACAGGCTTATAATTGAATTTTTGTTCCCAATCAATAGGTACTTGCTTTCTGGCAAGAGAGAATATTTTTGACCCTAAGTTTTCAATTTTTATCCAGGGGAAAATTATGAACCTGTTGTTGTTTATTATCCAATTTAAATTTTTCTCTCTTTGTTCCATGCTCCAACCGATATGAAGATCTCTGCATTTTAGATGATAAGTAGTAGTGGAAACAAACGAAAAGCACCCTACAGGGTCCCTGATGCCTTCCAGTCGTATATAATACTTTAAGTGCAAACCAAAGTTTTTCTTATAGCCAAGATAATGGTATCTTTGCACAAGATCATTCCACTTTTTATTTTCCTCTTTTTCTTTTACAAGTTCTATATATGGGTTGAAATTATCAACCGTGCCATTAATATTAATGGTATTTGTGAAATTAAACTGCTCTTTATACTCTTTTTTTATGTGAATGCGTCTTTGAAGAGGACTTAGATTAATTTTTCCAGTGGTTTCCAGTTTTTTTAAAAGTCCCAGACATGAGTCAACTTTAAGCTTTCCAGCCTCATTTTTCCAATTGAGATTTTCACAAATAGTGTAAGCCAACTCCTTGCGAGATAATGCTCGATATGTGCCAGCCAGTTCTTGTATGAGTTGGATTTCATTTTCTAAAAAATCTCTGTTGCCGATCCTCATGTATATACTCCTATAACAATTGATACTAAAAAGATTGAAGGTGTAGTTTTTTATTATAGGGTAGTACAGACAATCGAAAATGTCAAAAGATAATTTAGATTTTTTTTTAATACTGTAAAATTAAATACTTAAGATTCGTAAGAAGGTTCAAAAAAAACTACGAATGACATTGAAACTTAGCCAGACGCTGACGAGGGGGGGCTCGATATAGACGCTATAAAGATTGATATTCGTATGTACTGTAACAACTCGTCGAGAATTTTTTCGTACCTTTCGAAGATTTAGTATGCTTGGAGCTATATCAATATCAATCTGAATGTCAAGGTCATCACACAATTCCTGAATGTCAGAGCTATGGCACTGTCTGGAAGTCAAGGTAAAAACCAAACATAAAATGAAAATACAAACAATTGCTAAAGGAAATTTTTTAATCATTCTTAAGGTCATTTTCTATTCCTTTCAGGTATTAGTGGTTGTTTTATTATGATAATTGTCGAGTATGCCTTGAAATTATTTTACCTCATAAGTCCCTCCCCTAATCAAAATCTATGGCCCCAAAAAAAATCGGGGAAAATTTATTTCATTATAGAGTCGCTATGCTCTATATTCGCAGATGGATCATAGGTCCAGGCATTGAGTGTTACATCATCTACAGTGAAAGTGAAGGTGCCGTTTGCATTCTTTTGTTGATCAGAATTCAGGGACACCTTCCCATTCAGAGCAGTTAAACCTGAGTCTATATCCGAAGTCAATCCACTCCAATGCCCAAATACGCTTGCTCCCTCTACAGGTGAATCGTCAGCATCCAGAATCGTTATGGTTGCAATGGCATAGGTAAATATATTCTTCTTCCCTTTCTTACTGTCCGTGATGGACATGGAGATATCTCCTACATGCATGGTATTGGATGGTTCCGGGGGTGGCAGCGGTGGAATTGGGCCGATGAGGGCACTATAAGCATTTAACCTTCCTTCGCTTACTGTTTTCCCCATAAGAGACGGCATCAAATCCACTGAATTCAAAATCCCGGCTTTTATTTCCTCATTGCTCAGGCCGGGATCTTCAGTTGCCAAAAGCGCTG
>JAUVVL010000222.1 GCA_030604635.1 Desulfobacteraceae bacterium | reverse complement strand
TCAAAACTTCCTGCCCGCCAGCCGGCAGGCGGGGCTGAATTATTCAATTTTACGCATTCATAATGTCTTTAAATAATTCGCAATTCCTTAATCCCTAAATTCCTTAATCCATGTAAAAAGGACTTTTACATGGGCATCAACATTTATACAAAAAATACGACAAGTTCTCAAAAACAGACCTGTCAGAAAGTGCGAGATTCTTTCTTTCACACTATATATTGTATGTCAAGGGAAAAAAAACACAATATCTGCCATTTTTCTGTAAAAGAAGGCTAACCCCTTGAAAGCTTATTAAAAGAAAGTTTGAAAAAATATTGCAGATCAATTATTGATTAAAAAGCCCTGAAAAAAGATATTTTGGAGTGTAATATCATGATACGGCAATCAACCCCTGAAAATAAAGATTCAATTGCAATACAAAATGATATCTTTAGAAACAATAGGAAAATTCTTTCTGAACACTACGATCTTGGCGAGTTAATCCGTAAAAAACGGATCACTCGAGGTTATATCAATGACAGCTTCGAAATCGAAGTGCTTCGGGATGGGGGAAAAAGCCGGTATCTGTTGAGACGTTACAGAACAGGAATCCATGACGAAAAAATCAGGTTTGAACATGCTCTGTTGAATGAACTGCAAGAAAGAAAGTTCAAATTTTCCCCACTTGTCATTGCGACAAAAGACGGCACAACCTACGTTAAAACCGGCCGGCACTTGATAGATCAAGCCCAAGAAAACTATGTTGCTATTTTTAGCTACTTGCCAGGAAAAGATAAATACAGATGGGACACTCCATTATGCTCTGATGAGGAACTAATCAATGCAGCAAAGATGCTCGCTTTGTACCACAACACCATATTTGATTGGAAATGTATCATAAGTTGGAAGGAACTGAGCATTATCGATGAGATTAAACTGTTGGCCGAACAATGGAAAGGGTATGCTCAAAATGCCGGCAAATCACCCTTTGATGTTTATTTTTTAAAACAATTTGACTATCTGCTCAGGACATTAAGTAAAATACCCTCAAAAAGCGCTTACGATGCAATGCCCCGCCTCACCATTCATGGAGATTATCACCCCGGAAATCTTAAATTCCAGAATGGGAAAGTAACTGGAGTATTTGATTTTGATTGGTCAAGGATAGATGCCAGATGTTTAGATGTGGGGCTTGCGATAATCTATTTTTGTTCTGCCTGGGATGAGACCCGGGATGGAGATCTGCAGCTTGATCGGGTTGATAACTTTTTGGTGTCATATCAAGAAGCTGCCAAAGAGATCAAAGCCATTGGGCCTTTAAATCAGCTTGAGCTGGAATATCTTCCGGAAATGATCAAAATGGGCAATCTGTCTGTGCTTGACTGGATCTTAAGCGATTTTTACAGCACCGGTTCCGATCCCCGGGAATACTTGAAATATCTCCGGCACAGCGTGCGTCTGAATCGATGGCTGGAAAGTAATTATCAAGCATTAACAAGCTGTGTCCAAAAGCATAACCTATTACCCTAAACCGGACGAGCCGGAACCAAAAAAATTATGTTTTATCTAACCACCCCGCCTGCCTGCCGGCCGGCGGGCAGGCTGCCGGCCGTCGGGCAGGTTTCTTCGTGTGCTTCGTGGTGAAAAAAATCATGAACATCCTGATTAAAATTGTTGCCTTGGCGCTTTTTTTTTATATCACCTATTGCGGCCTTCTTTTCCTGATGCAGCGACATATTCTTTTCCCACGCTATCTTGTTAAAACCCCTTCTAACAATGAAGATATTTCCGGCTTGGAGAAAATTTGGATAAATACGAGTTTCGGAAAGGTCGAAACATGGTTTCTGCCGCCGGCTCCCGGCCGCGTTGCAGAACTAAAGCCAACAGTTATTTTCGCACATGGCAACGGAGAACTCATTGATTTTTGGCCTCATGAGCTTTCGAAGTTTAATCGCCTCGGAATAGGGGTATTGCTTGTAGAGTATCCCGGATACGGTCGGTCGGATGGAGCTCCCTCACAAAAAAGCATCACAGAAGCATTTAATAGTGCCTACGATGTTCTTGTTGCACGGAAGGATATCGACCCTTCCAGAATCGTTCTATTCGGACGTTCCGTAGGCGGTGGGGCGGTGTGCACCCTTGCCGCTAATCGGCCTTCTTCGGCGCTCATCCTGATGTCAACATTTATCAGTGCCCGTTCAGTTGCATCAAAATACCTTATTCCCGGCTTTCTGATCCAAGATCCCTTCAATAATCTCGGAGTCGTCGGCAACTATCCCGGACCGGTTCTTGTTATTCACGGCAAGTTCGACGATATCATCCCCTATAAGCATGGAACTGCCCTGTACCAGGCAGCACGGCAAAGCAAAATGATAACCTATGACAGCGGACACAACGATTGCCCGCCAAGCTGGGACACTTTCTGGCGCGATATTGAATCGTTTCTACATGATACCGGAATCATTACTTGAATCAGAATTGTAATAATTGAGATTCGATCATGGCCATTGCCCGAAGCAGGATTTTAGAATATAATATTTTATTTCGGTTGAACATATTGAAAAAACGATTCTTTAAATTAGAGGTCAAAAGGTTATCATCGAAAGGTTTGACCTCAATCACACCCTTTCAGAGGTTAGAATGAGAACCTTTACACATAGTAAGTGGCGCCCCCTGTCTTATGGAACCTTGCTGTTAATTAGCTGCGTGATTGCCTTCAGCGGCTATTTGGGTTCAAACATGCGCCTTCCTGTAATACCTCTTTACGCCCGATCTATTGGTGCTGATACTGTTCAAATAGGAATAATCAATTCTGCTTTTTTGCTCGTAGCAGGAATAATGTCTTTGCCCATGGGCATACTCTCTGACCGCTTTGGACGTAAACTTTTTGCGTCTCTTGGTCTTATTGTGCTGTCAGTCACTTCATTTTTACTCTATTTTAGCAAAACTCCAATGCAAATCATGTGGATCTATCTTTTTTTCGGTGCTGGACTGGCCGCGTTTGGTCCGACGATGATGTCCTTTGTGGCTGATTTTTCCCCTAAAAGTCATCTAGGGCGCTCATATGGTTGGTATACAACGGCCCTTTACACCTCAATGAGTTTAGGTCCCGCAATTGGCGGATTCGTCGCTCAACAAAGGGGATTTCTCCAGGTTTTTCTCATTTCCGGTACGATCATTTTCTTAACATTTTGGGTTGTCGTCCTTTTCTTGCCCCCAACTCATCTCATTATTGTCGACAGACCCAAAAAGCGAAAACCCTCAATTATTGCAAGAGAGCTTTTGAAAAATCGTCCTCTCCTTAGTTGCTGGCTTGTAACTCTTGGGGGATGTTTCGCTCTTGGAATGTTTGTTACCTTTCTTCCTCTCCACGCTCAAAACCAAAGCCTTACAGTATGGCAAATCGGTCTTGTTTTTGCAGTCCAGGGACTCTCCAACGCTTTATCTCGGATTCCCTTTGGTCATCTGAGCGATAAGGTCGCAAATCGCAGCACTCTCGTTGTTATAGGATTTATTGGATTTGCCGCTTCCATGGCGGGTTTTGCAATATCAAAGAGTACGATTCATTTTGTGACATTTGCTATTGCATTCGGAACCAGTATGGGATTGGCCTTTACTTCTGTCGGCGCCCTTATTGCTGAAGTCGTTTCTCTTGATTCCCGGGGACTCGCAATGGGCGGCTATAATACATGCATCTATTTTGGGATGATGGCAAGTTCTGCTTCTATGGGAGGGATTATCCGGAAAATCGGCTTTGAAGGCGGATTCTTCATTACAGCTGTGATAAACTTATTTTTGATCGTCTTTTTCTATCTTCTCATGAAAGAGTTTTCCCGTATAAAGGCAAAACGTCCGATTGATATTTGAAGTGGCTATTTAATTGATAATCTAGCTGTCATTCGAGAGGAACGGATTAAGCGGCGGGGAGCAGACCGGTCAATATTTCACGGACGCCCCGGAAATCTATTAATCCTTGTGGCTTTGAGCACGGATAACGCTCGGCGCCTTATCATCTTGTTCCTGATTCAGTTCAAGCAATATGATCGATGCGATGACTATTACTCCACCTGTGATCTGCGGAGTTTCCATGACTTCATTGAGGAAAATATATGATATTACGCCGGCGGTAATGGGTTCAAGGGTCGCTGTGATGCTGGCTCGGGTGGAGCGGATCAGGTTGACGCCCTCCAGATAGAGGCCGAAAGGCAAGAGTGTCCCCATCACTCCGATATACAGAATCCATAGCCACTGCACTGGAGAGTAGGCGTGCATGAAGGCTTTAAGCGGAGGGTGCAGCGCGTTCCATACCAGTGCTCCGAAAAGCAGGGCAAAAAAGAGAACCGTCCACGGATTATAGCGACGCATTCCGTATTCGCCGTGAATAGAATACCAGGCAAAGGTGATTGCTGACAGGATGCCGCTGATAATTCCGGCAAGATTCATGGTTACAATATCGAAATTGTAGGCACCGACAACAAGATAGCAGCCGAATATAGCACCCAGAAGGGCCACAAGGGTTGCAGGTTCAAGTTTATCACGGATAAACACAACCGAATGCAAAACAATAAAACTGGGAGCCAGATACTGGAGCAAGATGGCGACAGCCACATTGATTTTGCTGATGGCAAAAAGATAGGTGAACTGGACACCGGCCATCCCTACGGTGCCGAACAGGATGAAGTAGAATATATCCTTACGGTCTATTTTCAGTAATGAAGGGTTTCGTATTAAGAGCCATAGAAACAAAATGCCCGTAGAAATTGTCAGGCGAAGTTGTACCAGCTGATAGGGAGTAATGCCGCTTTTAAATAGAAACTTTGCCGATGATCCGGAAAGCCCCCACATGAAAGCGGCCAGCACGACATATAGATAACCCCGCATATTGTTTTTGACAGATTCTTTTGATTTCACAATCTAGTTAGATTTGATTGATTCGTAAAAAGGGTTAGATATTCCCTTAATAGTTGTATCCCACGAAAAATACCGTTTAATTGGATTGTCCTGCGTTTAAGTATTGTTACCTAACCCGAAAAATTCGAAATTCCATTTATTTTGCAGGCTTTTAAGTAATCGCAACAATACTAAAAATTTGAGCCTGATGTCAAACATTAGGGGGCCTTGTCCTGGCCTTTAATGATGTTCAATCATCTGCTGTTCCCAATGTGATCACACACATTTCCCAAATCAATATGTTTAATTGATGAATATTCTTGACTAATTCCTTGAATTTGAGATATTTTCCTTATGTCTTCTTATTGTTTAAACCTATTACAAGGGAAAGCTATGTAAGATGATAAGAAACCCCTTAACTCTATAAAGAGATGAGGGGTTTCGCACTTTTAGGCCAAATAAAACAAATGGGGGTTATGTCAACTTAGCCGTGGATGAGGGATTTAAGCTATTAGAACAAAACAAATAATATTCCAATGGACATACCCCAAGGCCCACGGAAATCAATATGTCACGGACATTCCGGAAATCCCTAAGAGAAAAATATTGGATTCATTGCAAGGTTGCAGTTGTTTACCAAACCTGCCAATATTGTGAAGTATGCATTTCCATGACAACCAATTGGTTGTGTGATTTATAATTTTTTGCAGAAAATGGCTGTGCTTTACGGAAAATATCAGTTTATATGTCGCCTCGAAAACGAGGCCATTCTTCCATTTTACAAAGGATCAACTTTCAGGGGCCTGTTTGGTCATGCCCTGAAAAAGATAGTCTGTGCTTTGAAAAGGCAAGAATGTGAGCAGTGTCTTCTGAAAGAGCGTTGCG
>JAUVVL010000248.1 GCA_030604635.1 Desulfobacteraceae bacterium | reverse complement strand
TTGCTCTTATTGTAAGCTGCCTGCTGTTTCACTTTTTATCAAAGAAACGATTATGGGCTATTGTTGTTTCTGCTGTTATTATCCTATCCCTGTGTACGGCCACATATGTGAGGAACAGAGTGTGGCAGGATTCTATAACGCTCTGGTCTGATGTCGTGTTCAAAAGCCCGCAAAGCCACAGGGCGCATCATAACCTGGGAGTTGTACTAATGGAGCAGGAAAGGCTCACGGAGGCTGTCAGCCATTTTTCTGAGGCGCTGCGGATCAAGCCGGACTATGCGATAGCGCACAATAACCTTGGAACTGCTCTAAAGGAGCAAGGTAGTCTGAAGGAGGCCATTAGCCATTTTTTCGAAGCGCTACGGATCAGACCCGACTATGCAGAAGCGCACAATAACCTTGGGACTGCTCTTGCACGCCAGGGAAAACTCAATGAGGCTGTCGGCAATTTTTTCAAGGCTTTGCGGATCAAACCTGACTTTGCGGATGCGCACTATAACCTGGGAGTTGCTCTGGAACGCCAGGGAAGACTCAAAAAGGCCGTCAGACATTTTTCAGTAGCGCTGCGGATTAAACCCGACTATCCGGAAGCGCACAACAACCTGGGAACTGCTCTCGCTCGCCAGGGAAAACTCAATGAGGCCATCAGACATTTTTCCGAGGCACTGAGGATTAAACCGGACTATACAAAGGCGCACAATAACCTGGGGACTGCCCTAAAGGAGCTGGGCAGTCTCAATGAGGCCATTAGACATTTTTCCGAGGCACTGAGGATCAAGCCGGACTACGCAGACGCACATAATAACCTGGGAACTGCTCTCGCTCGCCAGGGAAAACTCAATGAGGCCATCAGACATTTTTCCGAGGCACTGAGGATTAAACCTGGCTTTGCGGTCACGCACTATAACCTGGGAGTTGCTCTAATGGTGCAGGAAAGGCTCAAGGAGGCTGCCAGACATTTTTCAGAGGCGCTGCGGATCAACCCGGACTATGCGGAAGCAGGCCATAACCTTGAGCTCTGTTTGCAGCGAATGGGCAAGTCCGCAGGGGCATCGAATGGCGCTACAAGCCCCTAACCCGCCAGCAAACCGCTTTGAACGGATTCCGGTTCGCTCTCCCTGGTTATGGGGTAAATGTCCCAGCCCACATCCTTAATCAATTTAAAGACGTTTATTCCGAGCGCCTCCAGGGATTTTCGGCAAGTGATTTTATTCAAGTCGACCTAAATTGACCTGAAAAAAGACACTCCATCACCTTTTCAGACGATGCTCTCCGCAGAAAATGTATAACCCGGAACCTTCGGCAAGACATGCCAGGGTCATATTGAGCTTGGAGGCCAGTTCCACGGCCAGGGAGGTGGGACGCGAGACGGCTAATATAAGGGGAATACGAGCACGAGCAGCCTTCTGGACAAGTTCGTAACTGATGCGGGACGAAAGGATCAAGAGCAAAGCCTTTGCAAGTTTTCGGTCCAGAAAAAGTTTTCCGATGGCTTTATCAAGGGCATTGTGGCGTCCAACGTCTTCGGCAACCGATAAAAGCTCAAGATTCGGTGTGTAGAGGGCAGCGGCATGGGATGCGCGGGTCTTTTTACGCATGGGCTGATGACGGGAAAGATTTTCAAGGCAGCCCAGCGCCGCTTTGGTGCCGATTTGAGTGTCATCGGTCAGCGGATTAATGATCTGATAAAGATCCTTGACAATCTCCTTGCCGCAAATGCCGCAACTGGTCTGACTGATAAAGCCGCGTCTTTTCAGAAGATCAGATATTTTGCTTTTCCGGGCTTCTTCCAGGGTAACGGCTACCATATTGGAGTCGGTGCTGTCACAATAAGCCAGGATCTGAATATCATCAGGGGTGTCCACAATGCCTTCGGCAAGACAGAAACCAGCAACATGGGCTAATTCATCACCAGGAGTCCGCATGACAACAGAATACGGCTCCCCTTCAACTCGGATCAACAGCGGTTCTTCCCCTATCAGTTTGTGCTCGGAAGATGTGTTGAGGGTTTTATCCCAGTGTATGACCGGATGATTCAGATATGTTTCCAAAAGGACCTCCTCATTTTTCATATAATGAATAAATACAATTTTTTCTTGACAATATTGCAGGATAGATTCAAAATAATAAATTTACTAAATGAAAGTCAATAACAGATAGGAGAATCAAATAAATGTACGCTATCGTTAATACAGGCGGAAAACAATATAAAATTCAACAGGGTGATGTCTTGAGGGTCGAAAAAATCCCGGGAGAAGTCGGCAGCCCTGTATCGTTTGACAAAGTCCTTATGTTTTCAGACGGTGAAAATGTCAATATCGGACGTCCGGTTCTCGATAATGTGGCGGTCAGGGGCTGCATCGTGGAACAGGGCAAGAACAAAAAGATTATTGTTTTTAAGTATAAACGGCGAAAAAGATATCGCCGCAAGCTGGGACATCGTCAGCAGTACACTGCAATCAAGATTGACAGTATTGAAGCTTAAAATTAAGGAGTTTATATAATGGCGCATAAAAAAGCAGCAGGCAGTTCCAAGAACGGCCGTGACAGTAATGCGCAACGACGGGGCGTAAAACGATTTGGCGGCCAGCCGGTAAAAGCCGGCAATATTCTGGTGCGCCAACTGGGGACAAAGATACATCCCGGAGCCAACGTGGGAATGGGCAGGGATTACACTCTGTTTGCCAAAATTGATGGTGTCGTTGCTTTTGAAAGACTGGGTCGTTCTCGCAAAAAAGTAAGCATTTATGCAGAGTGAAATTCATTGATGAAGCGATTATTACCGTTCAGTCCGGCGATGGCGGCAGAGGCTGCGTGAGTTTCAGGCGTGAAAAGTTTATTCCGCGCGGAGGACCGGACGGTGGAGACGGTGGCAAGGGCGGTGATGTTGTTTTTGTGACAACATCAAGAAAACGCACCCTGTATCAGTTTCGATTTCAGAAACATTTCAAAGCCAAAAACGGCGCCCATGGCCGGGGCAAACAGAAAACCGGAAAAAACGGCCAAGACCTCGTCATAGAACTTCCTCCCGGAACCCTGGTCACTGACGCTGGAACCGGACAGAATATAATAGACTTAATTAAACCCGGCGAAAGACTTGTACTGTCAAAGGGCGGTAGAGGCGGTCAGGGAAACACGCGGTTTAAAACTTCAAAAAACCGGTCCCCCCGGTTTGCTCAGCCCGGTGAACCTGGCGAAACCAAAACGATCAAGTTGGAGCTCAAACTTCTGGCCGATGTCGGCATCATCGGTCTTCCCAATGCCGGCAAATCTACTCTTATCACCACAGTTTCTTCAGCGCGTCCAAAGATAGGCAGCTACCCCTTCACTACGCTTTTCCCCAGCCTCGGCGTTGTTGAAACCGACCTGGGAGAACCTTTTGTGGTTGCCGATATACCCGGATTGATTAAGGGGGCACATAAAGGGACCGGGCTCGGTACCAGATTCCTGCGCCACATCGAGCGCACCCGCATTCTGGTTCACCTTATCGATGTGTCAGCCATTGATTCGGATGATCCTCTCCATGGCTATAACACCATTAACAAAGAACTTGCCTTGTACAATCAGAAACTTGCGGAAAAGCCTCAGATTGCAGTTCTTAACAAGATTGATCTGCCCGATACCCGGGAAGCGGCAAAGACGTTTCAGTCTGCCGCAAAGGGCAAAAAAGTAACATTAATATCCGCCCTGACAGGCAAAGGCGTTGACGATTTAAAGTTGCAAATCGTTCAATTATTGGACAGATCCCATGAATGATAACAGAAAAACGATTTTTAACGCCGCCAAGCGCGTTGTGGTCAAGGTTGGCAGTAATGTTCTGACTCAAGACCATGGATTAAATTTAAAAGCGATCCGATCCATCAGCAGACAGATCTGCCGTCTGATTGATGGCGGGCTGGAGGTTATTCTGGTTTCTTCCGGCGCAATGGCCACAGGGGTAAAGAAAATCGGCCTTGACAAAAGACCGGATGAAATCCCCAAACGGCAGGCTGTTGCTGCTGTGGGTCAGGCCGGTCTTATCATGGAATACGAAAAGGCTTTTGCGCGATATCACAAAAAAGTCGCCCAGATCCTGCTGACCAGCGATGACCTTAACAATCGCATAAGATACCTGAATGCGCGCAACACGCTTTACACGCTGCTGGCATGGCAAGTTGTTCCGATCATTAATGAAAACGATACCGTGATGGTCGAAGAGATTAAATTTGGAGACAATGACAACCTTGCGGCCATGATTACGCTCATGATGGATACGGATATTCTCATCAACCTTACGGATATTGACGGCCTTTACAACAAAGATCCTCGAACCAACACGGATGCGGAGCTGATTCCCATAGTGTCCACCATCGGAAAGGATATAATAAAATTTGCCGGCCACATCCCGGGGGCTCTCGGAACCGGCGGAATGGTCAGCAAGATAAAGGCCGCCGGAAAGGTCACCGCGGCCGGGATTCCCATGGTAATCACAAACGGCGCCAAACCTGAAATCCTGAAAAAGCTCTTTTCCGGCAAAAAGATAGGTACGTTTTTTGTTCCCAAAAAGCAAAAGCTTAAAAGCCGTAAATGCTGGATAGCCTTTACTTTGAAGCCCAAAGGAGTTATCAGAATTGATGACGGCGCTGCAAGCGCAATTCTGAACAGGGGCAAGAGCCTGCTGCCGAGCGGTATTGTCAGTGTAGAAGGTGAATTTGGTGTCGGCGCCCCGGTGGAATTCAGAAAAGACGACAATGAGACACTGGGAACCGGCCTGGTCAATTACAATTCAGCCGATATTCGCAAAATCATGGGACTTAAATCCAGCCAGATTAAGGATCGTTTGGGGTATAAGCCCTATGATTATGTTATCCATAGAGATAACCTGGCCATCACGGCTGAACTTAACATATGACCTAAGTGCTCTAATTCGTAAATTCGATGACGTATTTTATGTCAAAAGACCTATCCTGGATCCGCCAAAGGCGGAGAAACCCAAAAGTGCCTAAAGTTTGAAGTGACCTGCCCGCCAATGCCTATCTGCTCTTAACTCTTTAGCTGTCTTAAGCAATGAGACGGAGGATAGAAGA